>NZ_JAUBSX010000001.1:0-282891 GCF_036704885.1 Microcoleus sp. F4-D5
GTTCGCGAAACCACCGAAACCGAATCTTTGAACTACGGTTACAAATTCGGTCAAGAAGAAGAAACCTACAACATCGTCGCAGCCCACGGCTACTTCGGTCGTTTGATTTTCCAATACGCTTCCTTCAACAACAGCCGTTCCTTGCACTTCTTGTTAGGTGCATGGCCAGTAGTCGGCATCTGGTTTACCGCTTTGGGTATCTCCACGATGGCGTTCAACTTGAACGGTTTCAACTTCAACCAATCGATTATCGACTCTCAAGGTCGCGTCATCAATACTTGGGCTGATGTCATCAACCGCGCTAACTTGGGTATGGAAGTAATGCACGAGCGCAACGCTCACAACTTCCCGCTCGACTTGGCTGCTGCTGAAACTACTCCTGTAGCTTTGGTTGCTCCTTCTATCAATGGCTAAGTTTTAGTCCCAGATTACAAAAAGCGCTCCTAGTAATAGGGGCGCTTTTTGTTTGGGGAAAATCTAATTTAACACTACTAATGCTTGGCAAAAGTTGGCTTACAGTTTACCTCAATAAATTTTTATCTGACCCTTTATGGACAACGACAAAAATTATTGAGATAGTTATAGAGTTCGCGAAATAAGGGACATTTTTTCTGGACTTCATTTGGATCGATTTCCCTCAATAGCAAAGGAGTATGATCTCCTTTAGAAAAGCGTGCTTTATCGCGATCGATCTCATCTTGAACACTTGACTCAATTAAAGCTTCTGATAGTTTTTCTCGACAGCAATCTCTTTGAGGATCGTATTCACTAAATGATTCGGGATTCTCAAAAGAAACTTTTTTTTCTGTACTCAGCCACCAACACATACGTTTATGTCTGCTTCTAAAATCTGAATGTTTAGCTATTGAATTATTCCAATCAGCAATAATCCAAGCTTCGATTTCCGGCGCGGCAAACCCAACAAATTTTTCGATGTCAGCACATTCTGGTATTTTTGATAACTCTGCCAATATTTTTGATTTTTGTGTCTGAGAATCGCGGCAATCCAAATCGTCAAAAACTAAAATCAAGTCGCATTTATTTGCTTCCGCTTTTAAGGCGATCGGTAATTCTTGCTTTATTTGCTCGATTAAGCTTTGACCTGTTCTTCCATAACTACCTGCTTTATTAGCTTTAGGGCCGGGTTTTTGACGAACTGGTGTTTTTCGTTCAAATCTACAGCCCGGAAAAGTTTTTTCTAAAAAAGGAAAGAATCCTCTAACCTCAGCCTCACCGCCACCAGAGAAAACCCACACTACCACGGCCATCCTCCAATACTTGGATCGCCAACACGGTATAAGTCGCCCAATTGCCATCCCTCTTCAAGTTTTGGCTTCAGCAGTTCTTTTGAAAGAGATTTGACTGAGAAATACGTTCTGTTTTCCGGATAAAAACAAAGAACATTCTCTAAACGATCGGTAAAGTGATCTAAAAGGTCGGGACTATGTGTGGTAATAATTATCTGAGTTCTGGTGGCAGCTTTTTTAATCCACTCAGCTAAAATTGGCATCCACGATACGTGCAATCCTAATTCCGGTTCATCCATAACTATCAAAGAAGGAAGAAGTGGAGAATGTAATATAGTTGCCCAACAAAGCATCCTCACAGTTCCATCTGACATTTCATTAAGGTAAAATACTTCTTTGATATCTTCAAAATACCATTCTACAGTGAGAGATAGGCGACCAGAACGTACAGGTCTAATGCGACGAGTTTTTGGTAATATCGATTTCATCGCCTCGTTCAGGCTATCTTCAAAGTCGATATTTTTTTGGCTTAAATTATCCAAAACTAAGGCCAGATTATCTCCAGATGCAGATAGGTAAATATCACTTCCACCTATTTTAGGCTCTTCGGTTCTAATTAAATTCAAATTCATGTTATTGGCATTATAAAATTGCCATTTTGAAATAAATTCAATTAATTCTCTTCTAATTTTGTAAACAGGTGTATTTTCTGGTGCTAATTTACTATTTTCAAGCAGTGTCGGAATTGTCAACAAACCAAAAGAATTTGTAGGAATGTTATCTAAAGGTTCAAACTGAGTTGACACTTGACCGGGAGACTTGTAAACAGATAAAACTCCTTGCCCTAATTCTCTGTTATGCAATTTATAGTAATAGAAAGGTTGCCTGCTGTAATTTTCCTGCAAATCTTCTCCGTCATACAGATATTCTTCAGAGATACTCGCCCTTACGTTTTGTCGATCGGTATAAAGTTTGAAATCAAGAATTGCGCTGTCTTTTTGAGGATTACCAGTTTGGTTAATTTGCGAAAAACAGCAAGCTATACTAACCTTTGCTGGACTTTCAATATTGACATCTAAAATTCTACCGCCACCAATTTTAGCAACAGCATCCTCAAAACTACTCATGTCCCGATTTGAGTCGGGAATAGCTATTAGGCAATCTTTTAAAAAATTCAAACAACTGATGAAATTGCTTTTGCCTGAACCGTTTGAGCCGATAAATATATTAAGGTTGTTTAAATTTACAGATGGATCTAAGTGCAGATTTTTATAATTCTTGGTTGTCAAAAATCGAATAATGGGTTGATTCATACGATCGCTCCGGTGATACTTGAGAAAGTTAGGGCAGGCAAGATGCCTACCCTACAAAGGTAAAAAAATATTTTTTTACCTTTTAACTCTCGACTTTCGGATTACCTGTTACTGAACAAACTTCTTGAATGCCAGCGTCACGTTGTGCCCGCCAAATCCAAAGGAATTAGACAGCGCCACATCCACTTTTAAATCGCGGCTTGTATGAGGAACATAGTCTAAATCGCACTCAGGATCGGGATTTTCCAGATTAATTGTCGGCGGGACTTTGTCATTGGCGATCGACATTACCGTCGCCACCGCCTCAATTCCCCCAGAACCGCCCAAAAGATGACCCGTCATTGACTTGGTAGAACTAATTGCTACTTTGTAAGCGCGATCTCCCAAAACCTTCTTAATCGCCTTGGTTTCCGTAGAATCGTTGGGAAGCGTGCTCGTGCCGTGAGCGTTGATATAGCTCACCATATCCGGCGTCAAACCCCCATCCTTGAGCGCTAAAGCCATCGCCCGCGACGCACCGTCCCCCCCCGGTACCGGAGAAGTCATGTGATACGCATCGCAGGTTAAACCGTAGCCGACGATTTCTGCGTAAATCTTCGCGCCGCGCGCCAGAGCGTGTTCCATTTCTTCTAAAATCAGAATGCCAGCACCTTCGCCGACGACAAAACCATCACGATCGCGATCGAACGGACGGCAAGCATGAGTCGGGTCATCATTGCGAGTCGAAAGCGCCCTGGCCGCAGCAAAACCAGCCACACACAAAGGTGTCACCGCAGCTTCCGTACCGCCGCAAATCATCGCTTGCGCGTAACCCCCCTGAACTAGGCGAAACGCATCGCCCACCGCATTTGACCCGGCAGCGCAGGCAGTCACCGTACAAGAGTTTGGCCCCTTAGCGCCCGTTTGAATTGCTGTCAGGCCCGCGGCCATATTCGCAATCATCATGGGAATCATAAACGGGCTGCACCGATCGGGGCCGCGAGTCAGATAGATCTCTTGCTGATCTTCCAAAACCTTTAAGCCACCAATGCCAGTGCCAAGAATGACACCCACCTGTTCTGCGTTCAGGTCATTAATCTCCAACTTCGCATCAGCAAGAGCCTGTTTGCTCGCTGACACTCCAAATTGAGCAAAGCGATCCATCCGCTTTGCTTCCTTGCGCTCTAAATAGTCGTGTGGGTCGTAACCCTTCACCTCTCCGGCAAAGCGGCTGTCGTGCCGCGACGGGTCGAATAAGGTGATCGGGCCTATACCATTCTTCCCGGCAACCAACCCGTCCCAATACTCGGACAAGGTATTGCCGATCGGTGTAATCGCGCCGAGACCCGTGATAACAACGCGCTTACGCTCTAAATTTGTCATGATTTCAGTTTCAAAAAATTAAACACCCAGAACGCAGAACAAAAGAGGAGTTTCCAGTTTTCTAACTTCTCTCCTCTTAGGGGAAAAGACAGGTATTTTATGCTTTTGGAGCTGCAAGTTCCTTGTTGATGTAATCTACACAAGCTTGAACCGTAGTAATTCCTTCGGCTGCTTCGTCGGGAATTTCAATATCAAACTCTTCTTCCAACGCCATTACCAGCTCTACTGTATCTAAGGAATCTGCTGCTAAATCGTTAGCAAAGTTGGATTCGGGCTTGATATCGCTCAGATTCTCGACTTCCAGTTGCTCTTTCACAATTTTCTGGACTCTAGTAAAAATGTCGTCTTGGCTCATAACATCGTGTCCTCATTGGTTGCTGCGTATCTAATCTTATCCGAAAGGGGGATCTTCAGGAAAAAGGGTTGCCGCTTTTCCAACTGACCCTCTGTGGAGGCAATGGGGCCGTGGGCCATTGGTGTTAAATTAAAGACTGTTGTGGGGTGGCGATCGCTATTTGAATAGTCCTGGATGCCTAAACTCTATGTGGCGGTGCATACCGTACCTTAGCGCTACGAATAGTGTTGCAAAGCAATTTTTGCGTCCCGCACTGATTGAATGACTACCTGCAAGAGTATCGTGCCCTAGTGACTGCTTGTCCTCTAGAAATTCTCAACAGCAACGCCCAAACGCATTCGATCCGTCTTGCTTTCCTACTTGCGATCGCACTGAGCTCGGCTTCACGGACTCAATGGAAGTATCGCATCTGTATAACGATGGAGTTAAGCGACGCACCGTCAGGCGTGTCCGCTGGAACGGCTTGTTATGTGCTTCTTGAGAATTCATTTTCTCAATCTCTAGCTTCCGTCTTGATTGCGAGCGCCGATGGCGTTCTGCCGCCGACTATCGCCGAGGTCTGGCGGATTAGTTCGCCGTTCTCAAAGGCCGCGACCATAAAGAGGGCAAAGTCCAGGCGGCGCGTGATGTTGCTGGCGAAGACGGGACTCCCTACATCCCCGCTTCATATGGGTAGGGATTGGCTCTCCCCTTCTTCCAGGTTGCTTCCGCGCAGGCGGGTGTTGCTCGCAAACACCCGCCTGCACGCCTCCACCTGGTTGGTCGTCGAGGTCGCTGACGCGAAGCAGTCGCGCGAGCCATCCGACAGCCTTCACGACCGATTTGAAAGTCCGCCAGTACAGGTCTTTGCCGTCCCGGGTAATGTGCCAGCCGCAGGAGAATATGAGGCGCGCCGCCGGGCGTGCGTGGTCGAGGACAGCCTGCGCCGTTCCCGACGAGTGCTGGTATACCCCCAAGATACCAGCACGGTGAGCATCCCATCACACCCTTCGACTGGCTTCTTGGTGACCGAGGGGTCGTTCGTCGCACCCGGAAAGACTGTGATAGGCCCCTTGAACCCGTAAAGTTTGCCTGCGCTGCGTTCCCGACAAACACCAACCGCCTCTTAGCTCCTATCCAGCGCCGGCTGCACCATGTACTGCCCGAGTTTCGCGGATGCGCCTGCGATAAAAACCTTCTTCATATTCCTTCCGTATTCGCAGTAACACATAACGACTGAATAGAGCGGCAAACGATCGCCTCGATCTCAACACGAAAATATCACTTTTTGTCATATCCAATGATATGTTATACACCGATCGCTTCACAATTACTTATGTTTGGCGATCGCCAATAACTTCTATGGACTCAACAACAGAGCCAACCATCTTTGCTTGCTTAATCTCGGCGGAAAAACGACAAATTTAACAAGGGCGATCTGTTCTGCCTAAGGGTGTGCTTGAGCGGTTGCCAAAAGCATTGCACCTACACCAGTGACTTTCGCCAGTCGGCTCCAAGCGAATTGTTAGACAGCTTAACATCAACTATACTTACAAGATCGGAGATTTCACTTTGTCTATCAATTGTGGATTATTCCCCTTATTTCATAGATTTTCAGGAAGAAGCGCCTCAATATATGGGGCAATATAATTGCGACCTTTTTCGATATAGTACGTTGTAAACAGAGATTCAAACTCCTGTTTTACTAATTGAAGTGCTGCATTCAAACGTGGTCGACCGTATACTAAGAACTGAGCCGTCGAATAGGCATAATATTCTTTGTCTTTATCGGGAATATTTTTTTTGAAAGCATCTTGGTAAAGCTCACGTCCCTCATCAATCAATTGTTCAATCGACGAAGTAAAATTAATAGACTCTCCACTTGGAAAATCTATTTTTTTATCTTGAATAAATCCAATCACTTTCTTCATACATTCACGGGTCATTTCAACTGATAAGCATCCCTCATCTTTTCTTCTAAATCCCCATTGAGTGCAACCGTTGGTAACTTCAATAACTCGTAAAATTGCGAGTTTATCAAGCTCTTTTGCTTCGATTTTCTGCATTTCATTAATATAATACTCAATCCGCTGACTAAATCCGTGGAAATCAGTTTCAAAATATTCTTTGAGTTCTTCGATCTGGGCTAACTGTTGCCAGTTGAACATTATTGAGTTTAACATTATTGAATTGCCTCCAAATCATTTATGTTTAGTAAGTATCGACCAGTAAGGACTACCTCAATCCGCTCATAATAGTCATTTTTATCATAGCGATACTCAACAAGCATTTTGAAATCTCGATCGTAGCTTGCCCATCTTTCAAAACTTCAAAAACGCCTTCTTGAAGTTTTGATTGAACTCATAGGCAATACTTCTGTCATTTGAACTAGCAAAGTAGCAACTCCCATCAATGTAGGGAGAGCTGTAGGAGAAATCAGTGGGTTGAAACCCCTCCTCCAGTAACTTTTGCCCTCGATATTTTTGAGGAGCTTTGTAAATTGTGACGGTTTGGGGGATTTGTGCTTCGCCAGACTGCATGATTTGACATCTTGGCTGAGATGAAAAGCAGTATCATAAACTACCGCTATGTCTGGAACCAGATGATTTTGCAACTACCGACAGCATTGAAGTACAGTCCCACCCATAACCCAGCAAGCTAACGGTTTTGTTCAGCCACCTTGGATTATTTACTCTTGAATCATAACACTCTAATGGGTCGGCTGTAACGATGTGTTATGGTCGATCGCCTAACAATTACTTATGCTAGTGCGATCGCCCTTCGCCATTCCGAACTGACAAACTTATACCAATTTTCTAAAATAGTGCTACAGTTAGTAGAAGTGCATTTGGCAATTGAGTAGCCAAATAGAGGTCAAAAAAATGTCAGTCCTGTGTCAAGATTGTAATTCGATAAACCGCAGCAGAACTGAAAATTTTTCTGTGCCGATAAAAAGATGCTGTGCGACACGAAAAACTGCTGATTCTGTATTGGCTCAAAACCAAAACAGTGATAGTGTATTGTCGGCTGCGGTGCGGCGCACGGTAAGCATCGTACCACAATACAAAGATGGTTGTCTAGCTACCGAACTGGGGGAATAGAACAATTATTATGCCAGAAACCTCGGCCGGGTCTGCCCAGAATAATGACTCCGGAAACTGTAGAGAAATTATCAGAAGAGTTAAACCAAGTAGAAGGATTCAGTAGCTACAAAGAAGTACATCAATGGTTGACAAGCTGTTGTGACATTCCCGTGGCATATCTGACAGTGCATCCATGGGCAAGATATCGCCTTAAAGGCAAATTAAAAGTTCCCCGTCCGGTGAGTAAAAAGCAGAAAATAGGAGCAGTAGAAGAGTTTTAAAACAAACTGCCAATCTTAATTAAAGCCAGTGTCAGTCAAAGTCAGAGCTTTTTCAAACAATGGAAAAAAGTGCGGTATTGGAGTCAAGACGAAAGTCGGATGGGGTTGCATACAATTCAAAGAATAAAGCTAACAGCTTACGGCATAAAACCGCAAGAAAAAGTAGAATGGAAGTTTACTTATTTGTGGTTGTATGGTGCAGTAGAGCCGCTAACAGGAGCAAGTTTTTTTTATGAGTTTACTCATTTAGATTAGCGTGTGCTTTGGATAAATTTTTAGAGTTATTTGCTAGTGAGTACCCGGAGGATTTACATCTAATTCAAGTAATGGATGAAGGGTTTCATAACTCTTTAAATCTCAGTATACCAGAGAACGTTATCTTACTATTTCAACCCGCCTACAGTCCGGAAGTAAACCCAATAGAAAGACTGTGGGGATATGTAAAAGAAGAATTGAAATGGTTGAGATTTGACCAAATAGAAGAGTTGAGAGCTGCGGTGCAAAAAGAGTTAAATAAGTTGACGTTGGAAGTTATTGCTTCTTTGACGAGATGGGAATTTATTTTAGAGGCTCTATCTGTAGCAGGGATTTAGGAAATTGGTATTGGTAACTCATTTTTGCTTGCCCCAGCGATCGCAGATACACAACTTTGACGGTGCGATCGCTTCCAGTGTCTAGAGGAACCATCAGCGATGCAATTTTTCCAAAAGAGGGTTAAGCAGATTAGGGCGATCGCCCCGCCACCAACCTGAAAACTGCGTCCTCATCGATAATAATTGTCTAAAACTAGGTAAGGATATGGAGAGGGTAAACGAAGCAGGAAGCATCCCAACTTCGATCGCCCTCCTTTGTTGTCCCTTGCCTTGTCTCCTCAGCAGAAACAATTATGCCATCCCCAAATCTCAAATATGCTTATTTTCCCGGTTGCGTCGCCCAAGGGGCCGCCCGCGAACTTTACCTGTCTACCCAAGCCCTGACTCAAGCTTTGGGCATCGAACTGGTGGAACTCAAAAAAGCTTCCTGCTGCGGTTCTGGCACTTTCAAGGAAGATTCGCAGTTGCTGGAAGATACTGTCAACGCCCGCAATATTGCTTTGGCTGAGGAATTGAATCTGCCTTTACTGACGCATTGCAGCACTTGTCAAGGGGTAATCGGTCACGTGGACGATCGCCTCAAGGATTGCCAAAAAACCGATCCCAACTACATAGAACAAGTCAACGGTTTACTCAAAAAACAAGGCTGTTCGCCTTATCAAGGCAGTACCGAGGTGAAACATCTGCTGTGGGCGATCGTTGCCGATTACGGGATCGAGGAGGTGCAGAAGCGAGTCACCCGCAAGCTTTCCGGTTTGAAGTGCGCGTCTTTTTACGGATGCTACCTGCTGCGAGCTCAGGATAAGCTGCTTTACGATGACCCGCACCAACCGGAATCGATGGAAAATGTATTTCGGGCGATCGGGGCAACTCCGGTTTACTATCGAGGGCGGACGCAGTGCTGTGGCTGGCCGTTGGCGAGTTATGCTACTAACCAATCTTTTGGGATGGCAGGCAAACACATTCAAGATGCTCTTGACAATGGGGCTGATTGTATGGTAACGCCTTGTCCGCTGTGTCACTTGAATTTGGATTCGCGACAGCCGGAGGTGGAAAAAGTAATCGGGCGCAAATTGGGTTTGCCGGTGCTGCATTTACCGCAGTTGGTGGCTTTGGCTTTGGGTGTGGAACCGAAAAAACTAGGACTCGATCGACATATTGTTTCCACTAAGCCCGTATTAGAAAAATTAGGCTTTTAGCCGATCGATTTGCACCGCTTTTTAGTAAGGACTTTAGTCATTTATCATATCAAATCCAGGTTTGTAGCAAGGACTTTGGTTTTTTCTAATATCCAATCCCGTTAGCTCGGAATTATACCCGAGTGCTAGCGGGCTGCTCGATCGCGATCGTACACTCTTGAATTGATAGAAGATACCGTCCACAATTTCAGTCCTGGACGCACACATACCAAAGAAACCGGGTTTTTTACCGAATCTGCGGGTCACAACCTCTGTTTTTTCCTAAAAAAACCCGGTTTCACCAGCCCCGGTGCGTCCAGGACTAAATTTGTCGTTTTGTCCCCAAAGGTGGTCTAGTCTTCTTCTTGTGGGGCAGCAATGGCGCTGTGGAGTTATCACTCTTTGTCGGTTAAGTTGCTCGACTGTGCCATTTATTTCCGATCTTAGCTCCTCATCAGAGATCCCAAATTGGTTTTTTAAGCTATTGACACCACCAACAGATGAAGCGGTCTAAGGGCGAGGGCTTCAGCGGACGGCGTTGCACGGCGGTTAGACCACTGATAACCTATGCCTCAGTTCCGTTGCCAGCCCTTGTTAAACTGCGATTGCTCTGTTCGCATTCGATAGCCCGGATCTACACTCAAAAGCAAGTGTGGGGGTGGTAGGTTAATATGCAGACAACAGAAATTGTATACAATTACACAAAATAGTTTTTTAAGACTTCCTAACTGCCTAGTTAGGGACAAGGAATAAGCAATGAAACGAAACCCAGTAAATCTCACACGTTCGGTATTGATATGGGCAATGCTAGGAATCATTTGTGGTTTGTTTGCTGCAAGTTATTGGATATTTTTGTCTTACATAATGCTGGGATTTGAATATTTTAGTGGATTTTCTCTACTAATCATCATGCCACTTGCTGGTTTGCTCGTCGGTTTGCTCATTCATTGGCTGGGAAATCCTGGCGAAATAGGGTTGATTATTGACAATATTCATCTCAATGGTGGGCGATTACCAATGAACGAGAATCCTTCGATGATTCTGTCGTCGCTAATCAGTATTGCAAGTGGAGGCAGTGCTGGTCCAGAAGCACCTATGGTGCAAGTAACAGGTTCAATTGGTACGTGGTTGGCCGATCGCTTTCAATTGCGCGGAGAGGCACTGCGAACTTTGAGTATTGCTGGCATGGCATCTGGTTTTACAGTTTTGTTCGGCGCTCCTTTGGGCGGTACTTTTTTTGCTTTAGAAATCCTGCACCATCAGAATGTTGTGGAGTATTTTGAAGCAATATTGCCTGCGGTCGTGGCAAGTTGTGCAAGTTACACCATCTTTGTAGCAATTACCCAGCTAGGAATTGGCCCTACCTGGCATTTTCCTCAATACAACGTGCACAGCCTTTATGACTTTGGCGCAGCAATTGCTTATGGAATCCTAGGTGCAATTATGGGGTGGTTTTTTATCGCTGTATTTCGCAGTGTAGGTCGCTTGTTTGATTCGATACCCAGTCCAATCTATGTACGCACTACTTTAGCTGGGCTAGGACTTGGTGTTTTATCAGCTTTATTTCCGCTCACTCGTTTCTTTGGCGAACATCAAATTGAAAAAATTGTTGAGGGAAACTTTTCTTTGGGAGTTGTCTTAACTTTAGTTATTGCTAAGGTGTTTGCCATTAGTACCACCGTAAATGGAGGCTGGCGGGGGGGAATTATCATCCCGCTGTTTTTTATAGGAGCCTGTTTAGGAAAAGCAATAGCGATCGTTAATCCCGCATCCAACGAGACTTTGGCAATGATTTGTGTAATGGCTGCTCTGAATTCAACAGTTACTAGAACTCCAATTAGTACAACTCTGCTACTCGCCAAATTGACAGGGTTTAGCACTTTTACACCGATTCTCTTCGCTAGTCTCGTCGGTTTCTTCTTGGCTCCCCGATCTCCCTTCATTACCTCACAGCGTAAAGTCGATTAACAAACGGCTAGAATTCCTCTAATAGCTCCGTGTAGCCGTGAAAAATACCTGCAATTTGCGAGTATCGAGTCTCGATGCTTCTGCCATTACAAATGCACCAATGGCATCAAACTACATCTGGCCCTTGATAGCAGTCAGCTTGCCGTTTTTTATCCATTGCACAGAAGCCAGAGTGTCGGATGACTGTGGCTGGATTGAAATGTTGAGCCACAACCTCGATTACTTTCGCACTCGGGCTCATCAATATTCCGAAGATTACCGTTGTGCAAGGGCAAGGGGTATCACCCGCATAAACTCATCGCAGAGAAAGTAAAAACTCTATCCCCAGATGATGACTAAGATCCGGTTTAAAGTGGCACCGAAACCAACGAAAGCCAAAACAATGGCGTTGGAGGGGAAAACTGGAGTTGTCGTGGTGGCAACTCGGGCTGGTGATTGAACGGTCAAACGCTTCGATGTAATGCTGTAAGAGTTTCGCCTGTGAACTTTGAGCAGACTCCGATCGATGCTACTGCGAAACTCAATTTGTATTTCATCAGGCTGGTGCTCAAACGGTTGGGGAATGAATAGATCCCAAAAGGGTTCTATCAGACTCCCAGGGTGAATAACTGTGAAGTTTTGTCGCTTTTTCGCGAAGTGCTTCCAGGCACTGCGGTAGACTAACCTTTAATTCTCTGTGCAGGCTATAGCGGTGTCACCTCGCCGTCAAATCTGTTCACTCGCAGAGGCAGCAAATTTTTAGTGACTCGTTGGGAGCCTATATTCAATGTCTCATTCAGTCAAAATTTACGATACTTGCATCGGCTGCACTCAATGCGTCCGCGCTTGTCCGACTGACGTTTTGGAGATGGTGCCCTGGGATGGCTGCAAAGCAGCTCAGATTGCCTCGTCTCCCCGCACCGAAGACTGTGTAGGCTGCAAGCGGTGCGAAACTGCTTGCCCGACCGATTTTCTGAGCATCCGGGTTTACCTGGGAGCAGAAACCACTCGCAGTATGGGTTTAGCCTACTAAATACCGATCGGCACGCCGATCGAATTACGGGCACAAGAGAGGGGGCGATTACATTGCCCCCTCTTTTTTGTCGCGGAATCTGCATTCTGGGGCCGGAAGAAGGTAAAAATGATAAAACGTGAGTTTTATTGCGATCGCTAAGCAGGAGTAGTACGTTAAATGTGCGGAATCGTTGGCTATATCGGCACGCAAGCAGCAAGCGAGATTTTGCTAGCAGGATTGGAGAAACTAGAATACCGGGGCTACGATTCAGCGGGCCTCGCTACCATCTCGGAAGGAGAAATTACCTGCATCCGAGCCAAGGGCAAATTGCACAACCTCCGGGAAAAGCTAGCAGAGATAGACTCTCCGGCTCCCGTCGGTATCGGACACACCCGCTGGGCAACTCACGGCAAACCAGAGGAATATAACGCTCACCCTCACATGGATAATAGCGGGCGAATTGCGGTAGTTCAAAATGGAATTGTCGAAAATTATCGCGATTTGCGGAAAGAATTGAAAGCAAAAGGACATAAATTTGTCTCGGATACCGATACTGAAGTTATTCCTCATTTAATAGCTGATTTATTTGCCGAAATAAAAAGCGAGAAGGAAGAAGGAAAAGAGAAAAAACCAGAGAAAATTGCTGATTTGTCGTTTTTGGAAGTCGTTGCCAAGGTGGTAAATCGGTTAGAAGGAGCCTTTGCGATCGCCGTTATTTGCGCCGATTTTCCCGACGAAATAATTGTCGCCAGACAGCAAGCTCCTTTGGTGATTGGCTTTGGTGCAGGTGAATTTTTCTGCGCTTCCGACACGCCGGCCCTAGTATCTCACACCCGCACTGTGTTGTCCTTAGAAAATGGCGAATTGGCAAGGCTAACTCCGATGGGAGTCGAAGTTTACAGCTTTGCAGGAGAAAGGCTGAAAAAGATCCCGCGCATCCTAGGTTGGAGTCCGGTTTTAGTCGAAAAACAAGGCTTCAAACACTTCATGCACAAGGAGATTTACGAACAGCCAGCCGTAGTCAGAGCTTGTTTGGAGGCTTATTTAGACAGCGATTGGCAGCCGGAAAATCCGCGCTCTCCGATCAATCTCAACTTGCCCGACGAGCTTTATGCCGATGTCGAACAAATTTCAATTCTCGCCTGCGGAACGAGCTGGCACGCCTCGCTAATTGGCAAATATTTGTTGGAACAATTAGCTAATATTCCCACAGCGGTGCAGTACGCTTCTGAGTACCGCTATGCGCCCGCACCGCTGACAGCAAATACTTTAACTATTGGGGTAACACAGTCGGGAGAAACGGCGGACACGCTGGCTGCTTTGGGGATGGAACAGCAGCGCCGCGCTGGTTTTACCGATAAATTTCGGGCGAGAATGTTAGGCATTACTAACAGGACTGAAAGTTCGATCGCCCACATGATGCCGCACGTCATCAATACCCACGCCGGTATAGAAGTCGGCGTTGCTGCAACTAAAACTTTTGTGACTCAGTTGATGGCATTCTATTTCTTAGCTTTGGATTTGGCGCACCAGCGGCAAACAATCAGCACTGAGAGATTGGCAGAAATTATTACTGGTTTGCGCCAGTTGCCGGCAGAAATTGAGAAGTTTTTGGAGATTCAAGAACAGTATGTGGAGGAATTGTCCCACCAGTTTACAGACACCCAAGATTTTATCTTTTTGGGGCGGGGAATTAACTTTCCGATTGCGTTAGAAGGGGCGCTGAAACTGAAGGAAATTAGCTACATCCACGCCGAAGGATATCCGGCGGGAGAGATGAAACACGGCCCGATCGCCCTTTTGGACGCGAAAGTGCCTGTAGTGGCGATCGCCATGCCCGGAAGCGTCTACGAAAAAGTGCTTTCCAACGCTCAGGAAGCGAAGGCCCGCGACGCGGGTTTAATTGGCGTTACGCCCAAGCAAGGTATGGCGGAAGCCGATATTTTTGACCACGTTTTGCCGGTGCCTTTGGTGGATGAATTGTTGTCGCCGATTGTGACAGTGATTCCGCTGCAATTGTTGGCTTATCACATTGCAGCGCGTCGGGGTTTGGATGTGGATCAGCCTCGCAATTTGGCGAAGTCGGTGACGGTGGAATGAGCTACGGCACTCTAAGAGAGTTTGACACGGATACACGGATTAATTATAGGAATTCTACCAAATCCAACTTAAATACCCCCTTTATAGTTTAGCCTGCGGAGACATAATTCGTTTGACAAGAAGCGGTTTTAACTGCCGAATCATCAAGGGGGTGAATAACCAAGATTTAGTATCATCCGTTTATCTGTGTCAAACTCTTTTAGAGTGCCTCTTTTTTGGACAATGGAACTGAAGCTTCGCATACACCCCAAATCGCCGCTAACAGCAACCAGCTTGTAGTATTGAGTCGGAAATCAAACAGCGTCACGTCTACAGTATTAAAAAGCGTACAGGCTGCGAAGGCTAATAAATAACTGAAAAAAATTAGGCGATCGGTCGCTCTTGAATCTTGACAATCCACCTGATTTGTAATACTAAACTTTGAGTTTTGATCGATCGCTAAAACATTTTCCGCTACCTCCTGTGTTGCTATTTGCTCGTGTTTGATATCCACAGAAAAAAGCGGCCAATTCGCTAGCAGCAAAACAGCCCTAGCCAAAACCCAACCAACTAAACCAAACAACAAAAGCGTTGCGGGTATGCCCGTTTCCCCAGTCAACATCAGTATCAAACTGTGGGGATGACCGAGCCATTCTTGCATCTGAGCTTGATAGAGAGGCGTAAAATTTCGCAATCCCCAACCAGTCCAAGGACGCTGCTGAGTCATCGACCAAGCAAATTCCCACTGAGTTTTTCTCAAAGTAGCTGTCGGCCGATTTGGGAACATCTCGTCGGTGAGTCTAGCCCAGAAAAAAGCCGGGATAATTCTTCGCAAATACTGCCGTAAAGGTTCGGGGCCAAAGGCAGACAAAAAAACTGTGCTAGCCACACTAAAAACCGCAGCTAATATTTTTTTATAACCCGCATAAAATCCAAAAGCCAAAACTGCCAAAACTGCCAGTCCCCAAGCATTGCGAGAATTAGTAAAAATCAAAGCAAGAGCCTGGACGATCGCTGCCAAACTTAAAAATAGGAATCTGTAATTATCGGGAATCAGCGGTTCATTAAGTGTTTCCTTTTTTCTTCTTTCCTCTTCCCTCAAAATCGAGCTGTTAAATCCGTTAAATCCCTTAGCTTGCTCGTTCCTGAACCGTTCTTCCATCCACAGTCCCAGTCCTAAAATAAAAGCAATTGTCAAATAGCAAGCTAAAATATTAGCGTACATAAATACAGAAGCCATGCGACCCGGGGGATTGCCTTTGGGTTCGAGCACCCAGCCAAAAACAGGCTGCAATAGATCGATGCCGCTCCAACCTAAAAATTGCTGTCCCAGACCTAAAATTATGACCGGAATTGAACTAATTACGATCGTCCAAGATAATTGTCGCAATTGAGGCAGAGTTTTAATTAAACTGCTGAAAGTGGCAAACAATATAAAGAACGGCAAGAAATTGTACAATCCTATAAAAGCCTCAATGCGGTTGTGGGCAAAAACGGCTGTGATGACGAGCAGGGCGCTCAGAATTGCGAATCCTCGATTCAGCGGGCGGCGACTAATTTGACGGAACTTTTGCTTGCAAGTACCGGCCAATCCCAGGAATAAACCTAAAGCTCCTAAAATCGGAATTAAGGGAAAAATCAGCATCCCCACTTGGGCGAAATTCCAAGGGATTTGCAGGCGGGGATCTGGATGTTTTTGAAGGCGAGACTTGAGATATTTGGCTGTCAGTTTTGCCGCTAATTTCAACCAATTTTTGATATTCACCCACACTCCCAATCTCAAATCTACAATCTACAATCGTTAAGCTAGTTCCCAAACGCATTCCGATCGCGTTAATCGAATTTGAGCTAAGGCAAAAATGGTCGGGATAATCCGGCCGTAGTTCGTGGAAATCGATCGCCAACCCAAATCCGCGAAAAACCAAGTCCACATCACCGGGCCGAGCAAGGAAAATATGCTCCGCGTCGCACCGTAACGAGCCGCACTCACCGCCATACCGCGCCGCGCCGTCTGAATAGCCACATAATTTTGAAACTGGGTTGCTGCGGTTGCAGTGCCTGCAAGCACTCCTTGTTTTGCCATTTGATAGGTGGCAAAATGCAGCGCAAATTGATTGGCCATTAGTTTGAGCAGCATTGGTTTTAAGATCGAACTAACAGCTAAAGCGCTGCCGCCTTTGAACAGTAAACCTAACGGGTCTTTTTCTGCAGAAATTGGCAGGGGTTCTGAGAGTTTAGAATCAACGATCGCTCGCTGTACGCGCACTGTCAGGGCTTGCTGTTCATCTGCAGGTAAACCCTTCCACGCGCGGCCCATTAAGTGCAGAAATACTTCTGCCTCTAAGTCGGTGGTTGACAACTGTCTGGGATAAGGGATTTTGAGATAGCGACAAACTTGAATTAGTGCTTGTCTGTAAGTTACTTGTTGGGTTCGCCCTCTGAGTACCGTCAACCCGTCGGCTGCAAGATAGCGAAACCGCTGTTCTACGGCGTCGAGCCACGCTTCGCGATCGCGACTTTGTACATCTATCGGTGCGGGGGTTTGCACGTAATCTAAAGGGTTAAACTTGCGGCTGAACAGAAGTTCTGTTAGTTGCTGCAATTCTTCTTCTGTTGTCAATTCTAGTGCTGCTCTGAGTTCGTCCAAGACTGTTGCCCTCCCCTATTCGATTTTAGATTTTAGATTTTAGATTGCTGCTGATTGACAAGCATGAGGATTTAGGATTTACCTACGGTGGCTTTTTTTGATCTGGTCTCGATCGTGGATTCGTGCTGTCCTTTATTCTACTACTTGGTGCAGGGCGATGGCGGGACGCCCCACAAGCTAGGGTTCTCAGGGTTTGGCCGCAAACTGAAATATTGCACTGAAACTTCCCCGCAGCCTTTAAGCTGATAACTGGACATTTAGTAAAAAGCTGGTCTTGGGCAGGCAGGATGCCTACTGCACAAGAGTTTTTGGAGATGTCTAATGACTGGTGACTACAGAGTAATGACTAATTATGTTCGATGTTGCGGTGATTGGTGCGGGTATGGCGGGGCTCAGTTGCGCTCAACGGTTGCGTCAAGCTGGTTATTCTGTGGCGGTTGTTGAGAAATCTCGCGGTGCGGGGGGACGTGTTGCAACCCGGCGCGTACAGGGCACTAGGGCCGATCACGGGGCGCGGTATCTGGAACCCCAGGGGGATGCGGTGCAGGGGTTAATTGAGGCTTTGGTCGATCGCCACATCCTCAAACTCTGGACCGATCGTGTCTGGGAATTCAGACAGGGGAAACTTTCTGCTATTGCTAGTTGTTGTTATGTCGCACCTGCGGGTATGAATTCTATCGGTAAGTATCTGGCGGAGGGTGTAGAAATTTGGTTTGGCCGCCGCGTACAAGCTATTTCTACTACAGATAACCAAATGTGGCATCTTTCCCTAGAAGTTACTGATGACAATTTACAGACGCCTCAAGAATTGATTGCTAAGGCTGTGGTTGTGGCAATTCCTGCTCCTCAAGCTTTAATGTTTTTGAATTCTGAAATTGGTTTTAAATCTAATTTAATTGACAAATTGCGTTCTCTGGAGTACGACCCTTGCATTACGGTTATGGCTGGCTATCCTGCGGCAAAACAGCAAGATTTGAACAATCTACATCCGCAGTGGAAATCTGTTTCTTTTCCCAATAATTCTGATTTAGCTTGGGTTGGTTTGGACAGCAGCAAACGGCTCGATCCTCCGCAGCCGGTGTTTGTGGTTCACAGCAGCGCAAATTTTGCCGAACGCTATTTAGAAGCTGCTGATTTGGAAACTGTCGGCCAGGAATTGCTCGATCGCACTTCTGAATATTTAATCCCTTGGCTCAAACAGCCGGAATGGTTGCAGGTTCACCGCTGGCGCTATGCTTTTTGTCGAAATCCTTTGCCTGTTTCTTCTTTGCCTGCTGGAGGGAATTTGCCGCTGGTTTGCGCGGGGGATTTGTGCGGCGAAGGTCAAATAGAGGGTGCTTTGCGATCGGGTTTGGCGGCGGCTAATTGGGTGAATTCTCAGTTGCAAAATTTGCCCTTAGATTCCAGCCTAAATTGGCAATATGGCTAAAAGTAAGGTTCTGTTTGTAGACACAGAAAAGTTAAGCTGATTAAAACTTACGCAGAAACCTGGTTTTTTACGGAAATATTGTGTTTGAGATTTTAACACTCGTGAAAAACCCGGTTTTTTTGATATTTATGCGTAAGTCCTACTAATGTTAGGTTGGGTTATGTAGTGACAATTTAAAGCAAAGCAAGTGGTTGAGATTAAACCAATCAAGCAACATCAAATTGAACAAGCCAAGCAAGTAGTCATTGCGGTATGTCTAGAAATTTTGCCTGGCGTACTAACCGAGGATGAGTTGAGGGGCTATGATTCGATGTCTGATATTGACAATGTACGATCGCACTATTTCGACAATAACGGCATGTTTTTGGTATTGGTTGATGGTGAGCAGCTTGTAGGCACTGGAGCAATCCGAAAACTCGATGATGAAATCTGCGAACTTAAGCGGATGTGGTTTCTCAAAGAGTATCGAGGACAGGGGTTAGGCTGGAAAATGGCTCAAATACTCTTTGATTTCGCACTCGCGGCAGGTTATCGGAAGATTAGGCTTGACTTAGCAAACGAAGAGCGACAACCAGAGGCACTCAAACTTTATAGGAAGCTTGGCTTTTATCCAATTGAGAGATACAACGATAGTCCATGTCGTGTATTTATGCAGAAGTTGTTGCAGTAGCAAGGACAAAGAAGCAGAGCTTTATCCCAATCGCTGCACCTCTTTCACCGACAGAGAAAGCGCCTGGGCAACTTGTTCGACAGTCAAACCGATTGCCAGTCGTTGGGGAATGGCATCTCGTTGTGTTTGCTCCACGCGATCGGCTCGTTGACGCTCAGCTTCAGCCCGCTGGCGTTCCTGTTCGGTGTGGAGGCGTTCGAGTCGAGCTTGCTCGCTCCCCGTCAGCAACAAATTCCCTTCGTTCTCCCACCAGCGCAACCACCGTTGTGTCTGATTTTGATAGCTGCCGAACCATACGCCTAACTCTACTCCCATGCGGTCGATCGGGTAATGTCCGCGATCGTTCCGTTCCAACAGGCAATAGCGGGCGTTCACCCAGTTGTAGACTTCCAGTTGGCTGGTTTTAATTGTGCAGATGGCGTAGTGGGGGATGCGATAATCTGTTCGTATACCCAAAACTTCCCTGGTTTCTGAGTAATACCTTCTGGCAAACGAGATAAGGGGGTGTTGTCGCGTTCTTCGGAACCATCCCCACTGGCTAATTCGATCGCAATTATTGGCACCATATACTCGCGCCACAGCAGGTAAGAGCGGCGAATTTCTCCGTCTAACAGAGGCGGAACGTTGGGGACGTAGAACCAGTCAGGGGCTTCGGCTCCGCGTTCGGGTGGGTCAGTTTCGCGCCAGTAAATGCCACTATCGAGCCCGATCGCACGCATATTGTCTGTCCGGGTGAAGCTTTTGCAGCGTGCTTTCTAGGGAGTCTGCGAGCACAACAGTCTGCGGATGTTCTGGAAAGTTCTTCACAAACGTGCCGTCGGATTCGGGGAGTTGGGTGCGGTCGGGGAAGGCGGGGGCAACCCTGTCGGACTGAGACTTTGGATCGTCGCTGGTACGCGATCGACTGGCGATCGGACTGATGCTCTGTTTCTGTTACAGCATAGCGATTGTCGATCGATTTGTCTGGTTGAAGATAGCCCTCGTTCTGAAAAATAGAGCCATCTCCATACAAAAGAATGGCAAAATGGTAGAAATTCCCACTTTGCCAAATTTTTATTTTTGTGCTGTTTCCTGGTGTTTTAACTGTTGTTCTTGCATCTGCAATAACTCGGGAACTGTTACGAAACTGTACCCTTCCTTTCTCAATCGAGCAATAATATCAGGCAAAGCTTTTACTGTTCTCGCTCGATTGCCGCCGCCGTCGTGCATCAACACGATGCCGCCGGAATTTGCCTGCCTCATCACGTTGTCCATCAAAGATTCCGTAAGAGTGCGCCAATCAAAAGAATCAGCAGACCACATCACAACTGCATAATTTTTCTTTTGAGCGTAAGCTACCAATCCATTATTTAAAATGCCTCCTGGCGGGCGGAACATCGATGTTTGGATGCCGGTCAAGTCCTCTATTAAGGATGAAGTTCGATCGATCTCGCGAGCGGCACCGTATTCGTTATACTTAAGGTATTCGTGGTTCCAAGTGTGGTTGCCGATCGCGTGACCTGCTGCTGCAACCTGTTTGCCAATTTCGGGATAAGATTGCAGGTATCTTCCTACCCAGAAAAATGTAGCCTTAATATTGTTTTCCTTGAGAATATCTAGGATTTGTGTAGTTGTTGTCGGCCAGGGGCCGTCGTCAAATGTCAGGGCGATCGCCTTGTGCTGGGAGTCGAGTTTTGCCTCACGAATGGTTGTACCTTTAAACTGCGACGGTACGGCTGATTGAAAGCGGATTGCCTGCACTTGGGCTAGAGCTTTTTGGGAAAATTCTACTCGATTGGCGATCGCCTTGGAAAACTGATTAATATTGGAGACCGGCTGTTGTTCTTGCGACTGGGATACTGCCAAGACTTGCGCCTGAATCGGTTCCAATGGCTGATTGGCCCGCAAGTTAATCGGCAGCGTCACACCCAGCAAAAAACTTCCTGTGGCGGCCATAAAAGCAACGATTAAAGTTTTGCGCCGCCTCCACAGCAGTTTCAATTTTGTCACGTCATTCTCTCCTTCACACCTTGCACAGTTAATTTGAGATTTTATGTTGATATCAAGTTAATCCACTTAAGAGGATAATCTTAAATTGGACAGTTCGTAAAAATGCTACTGGAAATAACCGATCGCGGGAAGTCCGTCAGGATAAAAAAATTTAAGATTTGTGTGCCAGAAATTTCCTAACCCATGAAAACGCTGGATGGTTGAACTTTTTCCCCAGCCGGGGGAACGGCGCTCAAATCGGATTAATGGCACGATATTCTTAGGGACTCAGCCCGCATCGGCCCGCGTCCCTACCTGACACGGCAAGTTGGTTTAACGTGGAGATGTTGCACTATTGTTAATAAGCCTTTCAAGGGCCGGCTAGAAGAGCCCTGGCCGCAAGAAAATTGAGTCTTTGTGGGATAGACCTGAAAGCCTGCGCGAGCGAGAATGGTACAAGATGTGAGTTTAACCGGATTTGATATGAGGGCGATCGCCCGCCCGGAGCCTCCTCAAATTAACTTTTAGGGCCGATTCTCTCTTTGTACAAGCCGACAATCAGATCGATAACTTCAGCAACAGTCAGATTGTCTGTTTGAATTTCCACAGCATCGGCGGCTTTGCGCAAAGGTGCAACCTCGCGGGTGCTGTCCTTTTCGTCCCGCAGGGCGATGTCTTGCTCCAATTGGGCCAAGCTAATATTAGCCCGATCGGTGTCTTTAAGTTGTAACAGCCGCCTGCGCGATCGCTCTTGTACCGAAGCAGTCAAAAAAATCTTTAGTTCCGCATCGGGAAACACGTTAGTGCCGATATCGCGGCCTTCTGCCACAATTCCGCCTTTTGTGCCGCAGCGCCGCTGTTCCTCGACCAAAAACTGCCGCACGGCGGGAATTGCCGCCATTTCCGAGACGCGGGATGTCACTTCCAAACTGCGAATTGCCTCGGTTACGTCTTCGCCATTAACCTTCAGCATCAAAGATGCCGGATCGAGGTTGTATTCCAAATAGCTGGAGCTGACTAATTCGGCAATCGCGCATTCGTCGGAAATCGGTGTGCCTGTTTTCAATGCCAGCCAAGTCAGCGCCCGATACATCGCGCCGGTATCTAGATAAAACAGGCCCAAAGCTGTTGCTGCTTGGCGAGTGACGGTAGATTTGCCAGCTCCCGCCGGGCCGTCGATCGCCACAATTGGTCGGCGATTCCTGAGAATTATATTGTCAATCAAGCGAGTAGAGCCGACTCTGGCTGCCACGGCTAAAAGTCCCGCAGTTTCAACAACCTGCAACGGCGTCAGAGTGTCGGGATGGACGACTTCGGCGTATTCGATCTTTACTGCGGGTTCTCCTGCCACTTCTGCGCGCACCGCAGCGAGTGCGGCTGCGGCGCTGCGGTTTGAAGCAAAAGTTTCCGAGGCTTGTTGCAGCGCGCGGTAGAGTACGGAGGCTTGCTGTTTTTGCTCTGCTGTTAAATACTGATTGCGAGAACTCATTGCCAGTCCCGACTCTTCGCGGACGATCGGACAAGCGACAATCTCTACAGGCCAGTTAAAATCAACAGCCAGCTTCCTGATAATTGCTAGCTGCTGGGCATCTTTCTGACCGAAATAAGCTTTTGTCGGCTGCACCAAACTCAACAGTTTAGTAACAATTACCGCGACGCCCTGAAAATGACCGGGCCTTGCCTTGCCGCACAAAACCGATGTCATCGCCGGTGGCGGGACTACTTGAGTTAAGGATGAAAGGTGAATCTGTTTTTGGGCGGTTTTCTCTGTTTCTGTACGCGCGGCGAAGCTATCCCGTAGGGAATCGACCGCTTGGCTGCCAAACATTTCGGTTGCTGAGGGAGCAAATATGGCGTCAACCCCAGCTTGTTGGCACAGCCACCGGTCTTGCTCGAAATTCCGAGGATAATCTTGAAAATCTTCTGTTGGCCCAAATTGCAGCGGGTTGACAAAAATACTGACCAGGACGATCGCATTTTCTTGCCTTGCCCGCTGGATCAAGCTCAGATGTCCTGCGTGCAAAGCTCCCATAGTCGGCACCAAACCGACTGTCAAATGAGGTGCAGCAGACTTTTGCGAATTTAAGTAGCAGCGAAGTGCTGCAATGGTAGTAAACAGGCGCACCGGTAGAATCTCCTGAAGGCCTTCGGCAGAAGGCAGAATTTTTTTGTCATAATTTTTTGGCTTGACATCTCGCACCATCCTTGATTAACAGGCTTTCGGGCCTCTTCCACAAAGTAATGATGCAAGATGTGAGTTTTATTCTACTTTCTGCCTTCTAAAGTTCGGATAACTTTTGTATTCTGCCTTAGAGTACCGTTCAGCGTTCAACTTTTGTTTGCTGCTGCGGTTCGATCACTTCGATTTCCACTCTCGCAACGCCACTGCTAATCATTCCCAGTACGCTGGCGGCGCCGGCGGACAAGTCTATGAGCCGATCGCCCACATAGGGGCCCCGGTCGTTAATGCGGACGACCACAGTGCGGCCGTTGTCGAGATTTCTCACCATGACTCTAGTTCCAAAGGGCAAATGGCGGTGGGCTGCGGTCAAATCATTTTGGTTGAAACGCTCGCCGCTGGCGCTGAGGTTGCCGTCAAATCCCGGGCCGTACCAGGAAGCCCAGCCGCTGAGGCGCACTTGAACTGGGCCCATAGACAGCACGGGGGGTTTTGGTTGGGGTTGGCCTGCGACTTCTTGCAGGGGTGGGGCGTTGCCCAGAAGCCGGCGGAGGCGATTGGTTGCTTGCAGGGCGTCTCGGCTAAAGTCGCTGGTGGTGTCGGGGAGGATTGTTTCGGCGTTGATGTTTACCAAGTCCTCGCCGTTTGCCTGAATAATGTAGCGATCGCCTTTTTCCCACTTAACGGTAATGCTGTTCGGATCGATGTTGCTGCGGGCTAGCTGGTTGAGTCTTGCTGCCAAGCTTGATGCCCGCCACACTGGATCGGGTTCTTGGTTGTTGGAGTTGCTGGCAATGTTGCCGACTTTTGGAGTTTCTCTCGCGCCCGCTACTTTCGACGGACTGCCAGCATCGGCTTGGCTGTCGCCAGTTTCTCCCAAAGGCGTGTTTGTTTCCGGATTCGCGTTCAGAAAGGTGATGACTGGAATGTTTCGCACGTAGACTGTCGCTGCTTGTCGCCCGCCTAAGTCGTGGGGCTGAATTTTGGCGATCGAGTCTCGGGCAATTTCAGCTCTTGCTTGATACTGATACTGTCCGACTTTTTGTGCTTCGACCCGAGTAGCGTTTAACTGCGGGGACGATTGGGTGGCAATTACTTGCTTGGAAACCTGAGAGTTTTGATTGACGACATCTGTTGCTTGTGCGTGACAAGAGGATGCCGTTCCTACTACAGGAACTAACAGGACAGCGAGCAGACCACCAACAAATTTTTCCTTCATACGTCCATTTTTGTGAATAGCCATTGCCAACCGAGATTGGAGGATTTGCCGTTTAGCCGGGGGCGTCAAGGATTTCTCTCTTGCCCTTCGCCATTCCCCCGTGAGTCAAAGCAAAGTATCGGGGTGCGTTTTTGCTTTAATGCTTCAGCCGCGAAAAAAATTGGCGGAAACTTCCCTAACACTTGACAACTCATACTCGATCCGCAATTTGTGTTTTGTTCACGAACTGCAACAGACTACCACAAACTTTTACGGTTGGGGATCGCTCACAGCACGAAATTTACCAAAAATCGAGCGAATCTTGACGGATATCGGTCTCAGATAATGCTTGAGTTCGAGTGCTTACAGCCGTTTCAGCAATTCCAGAAAAGTTTACAAAAATTTACAAAAATTTAGAGTGTTTCGTCGGCTGCCGAATGGCTAGTGTGAAAAAAGCTGTTTGTCAACTGTTATGGGCATAAACTAAAAACTGGAAATCGATGCAGGCAGACTTATGGATTATCGAGAAGCAGGTGTGGACGTTGAAGCGGGCAGAGCTTTTGTCTCGCGGATCGGGAGTATGGTCAAGAGTACGCACCGATCGGGAGTTTTGGGCGGATTCGGCGGGTTTAGCGGTTTTTTCAGCGTTCCGGAGGGTTTAAAAGAGCCGGTGATGGTTTCGGGTACTGACGGCGTTGGGACTAAGTTGAAATTGGCCCACAATCTCGATCGGCACGATACGGTAGGTATCGACTTGGTGGCTATGTGCGTCAACGACGTGCTGACATCCGGGGCCGAACCCCTCTTTTTTCTCGACTATTTAGCGACGGGAAAGTTAAATCCCGAACAATTAGCTGCGGTGGTGGCGGGGATAGCGGACGGTTGCAAGCAAGCGGGCTGTGCTTTGCTCGGAGGGGAAACGGCAGAAATGCCCGGTTTTTACCAAGCGGGAGAGTACGATTTGGCGGGGTTTTGCGTGGGAATTGTCGAAAAGAGCAAATTGTTGGACGGTTCGCGGGTGCAGGTGGGAGATGTGGCTGTGGGGCTGGCAAGTTCGGGCGTGCACAGCAACGGTTTTAGTTTGGTGAGAAAAATTGCGGGCGATTGCGGTTTTGACTGGCATTCCCAACCCGAACAGTTAGGCGGCAAAAGTTTAGGAGAAGTGCTGCTAACTCCGACTAAAATTTATGTTAAACCAGTCCTCGAAGCAATTAACAGCGGTCTAGAAATTCACGGCATGGCTCACATTACGGGCGGCGGTTTGCCGGAAAATTTGCCCCGCTGTTTGGGAGCAAATCAATCTGTGAAAATTGACAGCAATAGCTGGCCAAATTTGCCGATTTTCCAGTGGATTGCTGAAGCAGGCAAAGTTGCCACAGCAGATATGTTCAATACTTTTAATATGGGGATTGGGTTTGTGCTGTTGGTCGCTCCCAGGGAAGTAGAACACGCTGTTAAATGGTTTGAATCTCAGGGAATTGGTGCTTGGGCGATCGGTGAAGTGATTGACGGCAAGGGAGAATTGATAAGGGTAGTCGATTAATTTTAGTTGAATGAATCAAAAAAAATCCTTTTTTTTTGGGGTTAAAAGCTTGACTCCAAGCTTTCAATAAACTACAATTAAATAATGGAAGTGGTGGCAAAAATTTAATTTTTGCCACCACTTCCATTATTTAAAATATACCACAAGAATTCAAAAAAAGTCAATAGGTAATAGTTTCTTTTTTGATAGCTAACTTTTTTAACAAAATTTTCATAAACTCGGTTTAGTGAATAATACCTTCACTAACTTGAATTTACATTCATGACTTTTAATAGAGGCATTAGGTTTGTGGTTTTGGTCAATCGCCCAAAAGTTGAACAGGCTGTTAAATAAGCTGTGGGTGAAGACAAAACTACTGACAACTCGGGCGATCGGGTGCGGTTGAATTTCGATACTCGCTTTACTGGAACTGATGGTTTGAGAACGCGGTTGCAAGCAACAAACAACCCTGGGTACGATCGCCCTACCTGCACTCCCATGACTCGCACCAACTTTGACGGGGATGGCGGCTCTCAAATCACCCTCGATCAACTCAGCTATCAGTTCCTCATCGAGATCGGCACTAATGTTCAAATTGGGGCAAAAAACTTACTTCTGATGATGTAGCTCCTTTAATCAACCCTTATTTTGATAGTGCAGCCCAAGGCGCAGCTTCTCGGTTTGAAGCGTTCAACCCCGCTATTTACAACACTCCCGGAGAAACGGGAATTACCGTCAATCAACAATTGAGCGACCAACTATATTAAAGAAAACAAAGACAATGCTACTTCTGTGGAGGTAGAAGCTCTGTGCTGCATCCTAGTCAGCGATTTTATCAGCGTTACGCCGGGACTTTATATCATTACAAATACCGTTCACAACAAAGACAACGGTAAAACATAGGTGGGAGTTTTGCGGACGAGCTTTTCTTTCTATAATGTTAAAATTTTTCCAATCAACCATTTTTTCAATATAAGTTAGCAGCACAATTATATATCTTATATATCTTTATTACTGCTGACAGCATCAATAAATTTATAACCTGTTATTTAGCATTAATACAGGCGAATTATGCAGTTTTTTGGTCTGTCAAACTCGGTGTCTGGCAACCCGTTAGTCCAGGATTAGATATTTCTTTACAAGGATGACTTGATTCCGATTTGTGGTATGTTTTGTTGGTGAGGGGATTTTTGAGGACAATTTTCGATATGAAACGTTTAAAATTAAAATCAATGCTGGCGGCGGCGATCGCGATCGCGATCGCCTTTTGCTTAATTGCTAGCGCCAGTTACGCCCAAACCAACAAGACTTTAACACTGGCGACTTCCCCAGACTACCCGCCCTATGAATTTAAAGATACGGCTGTTAGCGGCAACGAAATCATCGGTTTTGACATCGATATTGCCAAATATATTACTAAAGAATTGGGCTACGAACTGAAAGTAACGGGCATGGATTTTAACGGCTTAATTCCGGCTTTGCAGGCGGGAAGAGCCGATTTTGTGATGGCTGGAATGACTCCCACAGCAGAAAGGAAAAAAAATGTTGATTTTTCTGACCTTTACTACGAAGCTCAAAATACAATTGTAGCTAATAAAGGCAGCAATTTGACCAAAGCTGAAGATTTAGCCGGGAAAAAAGTAGGCGTTCAACTCGGAAGCATTCAGCAGGAAGCTGTGAAAAAAATGGCCGGGGTGCAACTGACTCCTCTCAATAGGATTCCTGACATCATTCAAGAAATTAAATCGAACCGCCTCGCGGCGGGAGTAATCGAGGATACTGTCGCTACGGGTTATGCAGCAGCGAACCCGGACTTGGAATTTAACACAATTCCCAATACTGAAGAAAGCGGTTCGGCGATCGCCTTTGGCAAAGGTTCGAGATTAGTTCCAGAATTCAACCGAGTCCTCAAGCAAATGAAGGACAGCGGTCAAATTAAGGAACTAGCTACTAAGTGGTTTTCTCGACCAATTCCGCAAGAAACAGATCCAGCAAATCAGCCTGCGGTAGCCTCCAAGTTCGGGTTGGATTTTGGCAAAATCTTGCCGAGTTTGCCTTATATTTTGTCCGGCATTGGGGTAACGCTAACTTTTACCTTGCTGTCGGCATTTCTCGGATTTATCTGGGGAATCGTGCTGTCTCTATTCAAAATTTCCAGCATTAAACCGCTGGCCTGGTTCGGCACTGCCTACACTTCAATTTTTAGAGGAACGCCGCTAATTTTGCAGTTGACTTTAGTTTATTTTGCAACGCCGCAGCTTACGGGGTATGATATATCTGCGCTGCAAGCTGGCGTCATTACTTTTTTCCTCAATTCAGGGGCTTATATTTCCGAGACAATCCGCGCCGGAATTCAAGCCGTAGATAAAGGTCAAAAAGAAGCCGCAGAATCTCTTGGCGTTCCTTACAAACTGATGATGGGCGATATTATCTTGCCGCAAGCATTAAAAAATATTTTGCCTGCATTGGTAAATGAAAGTATTGCTTTGCTCAAAGATTCAGCTTTAGTTTCAGTAATTGGTGTAGAAGATTTGCTGCGGCGCGGTACAATTGTAGGAGCTGAAAAGTATATTTACTTTGAACCTTTGATATTTGTCGGCGCAATTTATTATCTGATGGTGCTTAGTTTAACTTGGGGGGCAAATGTACTCGAACGCAGACTCCAAACTAGCAGTTAAAGTCGATCGCCTGTATAAATCTTTTGGCAATCTGAAGGTTTTGCGGGAGATAACTACTGAAATTCATCAAGGAGAAGTGATTGCCATTATCGGCCCTTCGGGGTGCGGCAAGTCTACTTTTTTGCGGTGTTTGAATTTACTGGAAATTCCGATTTCTGGACATATATACATTGACGGAGTGGATATTACTGCGCCGAAAGCAGATATTCTGAAAATTCGCCAGAAAGTGGGGATGGTTTTTCAGCATTTCCACTTGTTCCCGCACATGACTGTGCTGCAAAATGTGACGTATGCACCTGTAAAGGTGAAGCAGGTTGCTAAGGATGAAGCGCGTCAAAAGGGATTGGAATTGTTGGAAAAAGTGGGTTTGTCAGATAAGGCGGAAGTTTATCCTTCTAAGCTTTCGGGGGGACAAAAACAGCGAGTGGCGATCGCGCGCTGTTTGGCTATGGAACCGGAGATTTTGTTGATGGACGAACCGACTTCTGCACTCGATCCAGAAATGGTTAAAGAAGTGTTAGACGTGATGAAAGCTTTGACGAAAACGGGAATTACAATGGCGATTGTAACTCACGAGATGGGTTTTGCGCGGGAAGTCGCCCACCGGATATTGTTTTTGGATGGGGGAAAGGTGGCGGAAGATGTGCCGCCGCAGGAGTTTTTTAGCAACCCGAAGAGCGATCGCGCCAAGCAATTTCTGGAAAAAATGCTTTAATCTGATATCGCATCCCCAATCAAACAGGTTTGTTGTTCGATCGCACATAATCTAACATTCTCAGCCGGGACTTATGCTGAAACAATTAAATTCGCCTTTTTTTACTGTGCCGATCGCGCTGGCGATCGAGCTTTGCCAAAACAGCACCGGAAACATCCGCCAGAATGCTAATTATCCGATACAAAGCCACCGCACTCAGAATTATACCCGTAGAAAAGCGATCGGACAGCAGGGCGATCGCCGTTGCTTCAAATACTCCCATTCCCCCCGGTGCTCCCGGTAGGACTAAACCGACAACAAACGCTAAACAAAAAGCACCTAACAAGTTGGGAATATTGCTAAAGTTCACCGGAGTTAAAGCAGTTACAGTTAGCAAAAATCCGCAGCCCCGCAATCCGATAAAACACATTTGTCCGATTAACGGCACTAAAGGGTAGCGTTTTATTGGCAAATTAATGTGGCGGCGGGACTTGACATTCGATGTTTTTTTAGCTAGATTGGAGGTAGACTCTGCACGAAAATTCAGTGCTTCGCCTGCCGCCTCCCCAGCCTTTGAATTTTCTTCATTGTTCTTGGATAACTTCAACCGCTCTACCAATAGGACGATAGGATTTAAAATTCGGGGATGAATCGCCGTTAAAATAACAGCACAACCGACAAGCCGCAACAACCAATTGAATTTGTCAAAACAAATCAACCCAATCAGCACGCCAGCAGAAGCCATCAGCAGCGGTTCCAGCAACACGCTGAGAGTAGCAGCTTTCGGAAAAATACCCGCTTTTTTCGCATCCAATATTCGACCCCAAAAATGCCAAATATTCCCCGGTAAATACTTGGCAATATTAGTTTTGAGAAAAACTTGAATCGCCCAGGCGGCAGTTACAGGTTGGCGGAATTCCCGCAAAATCAACATCCACACCCAGCCGACAAAAATTAGAGAAAGTAAAGTGACGCCGAGGGCGATCGCCAGCAACGGAAAAGTTTCGGCTCGAATTTGGATATTCGCGACTTCTCGCCAGTGAGTTAAAAAAGCTTTGGCAATAAATAAAAACGTCCCGCCCAAAATCACATAGCGCAAATAAGGCTTTAAATGCGACTTCGCGATCTTCAAAAAATTCTGAATTCGATGCAAGTGTGGTTTTCCCATTTTCCGATCCCGATTTTGAATTTGGGATTAAGTTATACTGTTTTAGATTTTATGTTTTAGAGGGACTCAGGCGGAATTGTGGTTAATTTACGGCATGATATGACCGAATAAATCTGTTTGACATGAGATGTTTCACAATTGTCAAGAACGGGCTCTCCGGCCCGTTCCACAATAACTCAACATTTTTGTGGAACAGGCCGAAAAGCCTGTTCCTAAACAAGTAATTGAGAATGGTGCAATATCTCACTTTAACCTAACCTGTGCAGGCCTCTACAGACTGTGCGTAATGCGCGTCTTACAGACTATTTAGGGCGTTTTTAACCACAAACTTAAATTTAAAATCTAAAATTTAGATCGATATACCTCGCTAGGAGTACATTTCTATGCCCGGCCCGAGCCCAGACGGTCTTTCCTATCTTTTAGATGATAGCCCCAATAGTTTCGCCTTGACTCCGGGCTTTTTGACTTCTTATCCTAACGGATTTTTTGCCCTCGGCGGCAACGATTTTATAGTCGGTTCGTCGGATGCCGAAATAATTAGCGGCGATAATGGTAACGATCGCATTCTCGGCGGTGGCAATTCCGATACCCTGTTCGGGGGTGCGGACAACGATTTGCTAAACGGCGGTGTCAGCAGCGACATCCTGTTGGGCGAGGCCGGCAGCGATACTTTGCAGGGAGGTAAGGGAGGAGACGCCCTCAACGGCGGTGACGGCAGCGACGTTTTAGTCGGCGATGGGGGCAAAGATACGCTGACAGGGGGTTTGGGCCCAGATACCTTTGTCCTCCGCAGCGACTCCGCAGTCTCCGATCCGGCTGCTGCAGACGTTATTACTGACTTTAACAGTTTTGTGGATTCGATCGGACTGACTGACAATCTTACCGAAGCTGACTTGATTCTCGAAGAAATATCGATCGCCCCCGGTATTTCCAATACATTAATTAAAATTCGCCAATCCAATGCTATTTTAGGCTTGGTAGCCAACGCATCTCCACAAGACCTCGCCGGTACATTCATCTCTGCAACTACGGTATTCGGCAACCAACTCGATCGAGCTCGCGATTTAGGCGTTTTGGGCGGCACTCAAACGATCGCAGACTCGGTTAGCAACGCCCGGCCAGACGGCCTTTACCGCTTTACTTTGCCTGCAACTAGCGACTTTAAATTAAGTGTCAGCAGTTTGACGGCCGATGTTGACGTTGCTGTGATTAAAGATATTAACGGCGACAATTCTATTGACTTTACCGATATTATTGCTTCTTCTCAACAACCTGATTTATCGCCGGAAGCGATCGACCTCAACGCTTTGGCAGCAGGAACTTACTTTGTCCGAGTTTATCAATACCAAGGCAGTACCAATTTTACCCTAAATCTGTCTGCAACCCAGGCAACTGTTTCTCCTAACAATCCGAGCAACTTGCAGGGTTTTGACTCTCGTTTTGGGTTCGGTTTGGTGAATGCAGCGGCGGCAGTTGCTAAAGCTCAAGGTACTGCAACTTTTCCTGATGTTCCCGATTTGGGCGGCGACGAGTGGGGCAGAGATTTAATTAAAGCTCCAGAAGTTTGGGCGAAGGGCTTGACTGGAGACGGAATTGTGGTGGCAGTTATCGACAGCGGAGTGGACTACAATCACCCTGATTTGACGGGGAATATTTGGAGCAATGCGGGGGAAACCGGTGTTGATGCGATCGGTCGCAATAAAGCTAGCAACGGGGTTGATGATGATGGCAATGGCTTTGTTGACGATTTCCGAGGATGGGATTTTGTCAATAACGATAATGACCCGATGGATGATAACAATCACGGGACTCATATCTCTGGTTTAGTTGCTGCCAAAAAAGATGGGGTGGGGATTACTGGAACGGCTCCGACTGCGAAGATTATGCCTGTGAAAATACTCGATAGTGCGGGAGTAGGGAAAATTAGGGATGAAATTAATGCGATTAATTATGCGGTGGCAAATGGAGCTAAAATAATTAATGTGAGTTTGGGCGGCCTACAGTTAAATGAACAAGAATTGAATGCGATTCGAGCCGCTGAAGCTCAAGGTGCGATCGTGATTTCGGCGGCAGGAAATGATGCTCGCCCACAAGTAGATTATCCGGCTCGGTTTGCCAATGAGGTAGGAATTGCGGTCGGTGGTGTTACCCGAAATGGCCTGTTTGCAGATTATTCTAACCGGGCGGGTGCGGAGACAATTAATTACTTTGTTGCTGGGGGCGGCGACGGTGGCAGGGCAGATTCTGGTGACGTTTATTCAACTGTAACGCTTTCTCAACCGGGGATTCCCTATCGATATTTTGCGGGTACTTCCATGGCGGTGCCGCAGGTAGCTGGGGTGATAGCTTTGATGTTACAGGCTAATCCGAACCTGACTCCTGCTCAAATTAAGAGGATTCTTGCGGAAACTGCCAATCGAGCGGTTTGAATTAATTGGTAATTGGTAATTGGTAATTGGTAATTGGCTTGACATACTGTTACCAGATTTCGTAAGAGCGGGTTTCACCAACAATATCGAATTGCTACTAACAATCTACATAAACCCGCCCCCACACAACTAACAATCTACATCAACATTGATTTGTATTGAATGCGAAAAATGTACAAGGGGTTTACCGTGGGATACGGGCGGGTTTTATAGATTGTTAATTAACCTAAATATTGTTGGTGAAACCCGCCCCTACAAGCCAAATTAAAAATTGGCGGCGCAAGTTAAGTCAAATTGGCGGCACAGGGTGATGCAGCCGTAGTTTGGTCATCGAATACCAACTCGTAATTCATCTGCCGTCTATTTTGGCGGCTGCTTTAAGGGGATGCCCTGAATGTCGTATTGGCGGCGTTCTAAGGCACTCCAGCCGATAATTTTGAAGTCGATTTGGTTCTGCATTTGCGATCGGATATAGGTGCATTTTGTCTTCAACTTTCCCAGTCAGGGGGATTTTCATTAACACTGACTGCGTGACGAGGGGTTTTTGGTCGTTGGGATGCTTCTTAGTGGGGCAGCTTTTGAGTTCTATATCGTAAGGTTCTACCTTGAATTTCTCTCCACTGGCGATCGCAGACAAGTGTAAATCATTTAGGCACTTTTCTAGGTGAGGGATCGGCCCTAAGTCTCGATCGCACAGCAGTTTGCGAATATTCGAGGTTTCAGTGACTGTGATTTTTGATTTTTAATGTTACTTTTTGCTTCTTAACTTCTAGCTTAACGCGAAAATAAACCCTATTGAACTATAGTTGCGACCTACTTCCAAAAACCACTTTTCTGGGCAGTATGTCTCGGTGAATAAGACATTTTTTTGCCTGAATTTTTTAGGTTATTTTTTGGTAATTCTCCAGAGATTAAGCTCAACATTAGCGTCAGCCCCCTCTATTTGATAGTTTTGTTGCTGAATTGCCGATCGCAAAGTTGAGGAAGGTCTGTATAAAAACAACTCGCTGAAACCGTCTGGAATTTGCGGGGATTGCGGTTTTTTCTGTGCCAATTCTCGATTTTTGTAGCAAGAAGTGTAACAGCGCGGTTCTATTAGCAGTTTGACTTTTGGTTCTAGGTGATAACTTAAAGGCATGATATATGCGATATTGGTATCGCTGATAATTAGGGGATTGGTCGCTTGATTGACAGTCCCAGCTACTTCCAACTGGGCGCGCAACCAACCGCTGCCTTTATTCCACCAACTGTCTGCTTGAGAACTAACTCCACCGGATATAATACCTGCGGAAAACACTGCAACTATAACTATTTTCCACAGTTTTTGCTGTTTGAAGTTATCCAAATTGTTACTAACTTTTGCAGACAGCAGGTAAGCCACTGCTAGCTGAATTCCCACATAACAAGGAACTAAATATCGCGGATTTGCCGATCGCCTTCCACCTTTCATTATATCAGGTACTGCTAAAAACAAACCAGTTGTTGCAATTAATAATAATATCAATAACCACACTCGCTTTGGTGTATGTCGGCACAGAAAATAAAGGGCATAGCCGACTAAAGCTAGAATCATGATACCAACTGGAATTAGCAAGGCTAGCTGTGTGGCGTTGGCAGTTCCATCAATCCCTATATCAAAAAAGGCTATGGTGAGGGAACCCACCCACCTGCTGACTAATCTTAAGAGATTGGTCTGTTCTGACCATACTGTTGTGCTTCTAACTTGATTGAAGTTTTCTACAGTATTTACGAGGGAAGGCATGAAGGCGATTAAAGCGATAAAAGCTGCTATATAATAAGCAATAAATGTTTTCACATCGCGCCAGTTGGCAATGACTGCGACGTAGATTGCGTGGGCTGCGGCGACGCAGACAAATAACAACTGGGTGTAAAATCCCAGTGTTGCTGTGACTGCGTAAAGCGCCCAGGAAAGAACGAGGGCGAGAGGATTTTGATTTTCGTCAGGGCGCATTGCTCGCAGCAAGGCTGCACTGGATAAAATAGTAGTTACCGTCCACAAACTGTACTGTCTCGCTTCTTGGGCAAACAAGATGTGATAGGGAGAACTTGCGAAAAGTGCCATGGCCATCCACGCCACTGCTGAAGATTCAAATAACTCCCAAGCCAGCCAATAAATTGCGGGAAATACTAGCAGGCTAATCACGGCGGCCAAACTTCTCATTGCGGCAACGGAACTGCCGAACCACTGCGCCCAATATCGCGCTAGTACGTAATACAGCGGCGGGTGTTGGGGGTCTTCTGTTGCTAAAGAATTCAGGGTATCGCTTAAAGTTTTTTCGGAATTTATCTGCTGGTATTTTTGTAAATCCGAGGGCGAGGTTATTTTTTGGTAGGAAATTTGTTTGATGATTTCGGCTTCGGTGTAGCCAGAAACTCTCAAAGAAGTATATGTTTCGTCAATCCAGTAAAATTTGCGATCGAGATTGGCGAACCGGAACAAAATGCCAATTACTAATACAATAACAGCCAGAAAAATTAACCATTTAGGGACAGTTTTAAAACTCATTTTTTCCAACTATATATTTATTTACTTAACTGTTAATGTTTCTAGCCAGACATCTCCGTTTTTTTGACTGTATAGCGGCTCTAACTTATACCTACTATTTGTCGTTATTTTTGTTTTTAATTCAGGGTAAATTTTGTAAAAAAAGATTTCCTGAAAATTGGGGGGTATTTTAACAACATTCGGCGGCAATACTAAAAATTTAGCTTTTGCATCTATTAAGTAACTCAGAGTTAACAAATTTCCGATCGTATCTACACTGTACACCCACAAGTCGGTTATCATTAATGGTCGAGAAGCTGAGTTGACTGTGCGGGCGATCGGGATGTTAAGATACGATCGGTCTTTATTCCACCAAGAGTCCGATCGCAAATAAATGCTACAGGATATAATTCCAATAGAAAGCAAAGCAGCTAGAGCCAGCCTCCACATCTTGTACAATGGGACTGTCCCTGTCGGATATGTAATTTTTTCAGCTAGCAGGTAAGCAACAGATATCTGTATTCCTAAATAACAGGGAATCATGTAGCGAGTGTTGATAGAGCGAATCCCTCCTCCAATTAAATCTGCTGGTAAAAATAATACTACTGTCACGCACGTCAATGTCACAACAAACAACCAAAGACGCATTTCTGTCTGATTTAAAAGGAAATAAAAAGAATACCCAACAATTATTAAAACCATCAAAACAACTGGCAGACTAAATATCCAATATATTCGCGAGAAATCAGAGTAAAAGCCCACATCAAAAAATTGACGGTTAACGTTCAAAAACCAGTTTCTTACCAAGTCTAAAATAGGCCTTTCTATAGATTGCCATGCTGTTTTCTGACTGGCATTGCCCGAATTGTTTAAAAAAACTATAGTCCAAGGAGACAAAGCAATAAATCCGGCAACTGATGCTAGCAAATAGCAAATTACAGTCTTGTTAAACCGCAATTTTTCAATAATTGTTACATAAACTCCATGTCCGACTGCAACCAGTGCAAATAAGAGGTGAGAATAACATCCCAGAGCAACTGTTACTGCATAAATTGCCCAACTGCTATTAGTTTTTAGCCGCATTCCTCTCAGCAAGGCTGCGCTTGACAGTAAAATTATCATTACCAGCAAGCTGTAAGGTCGAGCTTCCTGAGCGTAAACTATCTGAAAAGGCGATACAGCTAATATTGCAACTGCCAACCAAGCTGTCAGCGGCGACTCAAATAATTCTAAGCACAGCCAATACATACAAGGTAATGCCAGCGCGCTAAAAACCGCTGACATACTTCTAGTTACAGCCACTGAATCGCCGAACACCTGCACCCAAAATCTCGTTGCTATAAAATACAGGGGAGCAAGTTGAGGTTCTTCTAATGCCAATCCTTTTACGGTATCTAAAACAGTTTTTTCTGAATTGATCCGTTGATATTTTTGTAAATATTTAATGTCCCGAATTTCACCGTCAACTACTTGCTGAATAAATTCAGCTTCTGTATAGCCAGAAATCCGCAGGGATGTGTAAGCTTCGTCTATCCAGTAAACTTTATTTTCGAGATTTGCGAAACGAAAAAATATACCTATGACTAATACAACTATAATTAACAATCGCAGCCACTTGTTAAGTGAAGGGTTTTGAGAATTTTGCCGATCGCGATCTTTAGTAGATTCCATTTTATAACTAGCTAATATCGCAGAATTTTTTTCTGTTACCCCATTGTAAGGTGCGCTAGGCGCACCTTACCAACTTAACAGCCAGAGAGAGGACTGAAGTCCTCACTGCCAATAAAGGAACGATTAATCATCCACTCCTTCAATCGGCGCAAAACCCTGTCGCTGAATATTTTCGGTTATGGTGCGGGGTTCGAGGAATTGCAGCAAATAATCCGGGCCGCCAGCTTTAGAACCAACTCCGGAAAGTTTGAATCCTCCGAAGGGTTGCCGCGATACCACAGCGCCGGTAATTCCGCGATTGATGTACAGGTTTCCCACTTCAAAATCGGATGCGGCTCGATCGATATGCGAAGGCGTGCGAGAATACAATCCACCGGTTAAAGCAAAATTCGTGCCGTTAGCAATAACAATCGCTTCGCTGAAATTTTTTGCCCGAATCACCGACAAAACCGGGCCGAAAATTTCTTCTTGGGCGAGAGTTGCTGTCGGCGATACTTCCGTAACAATGACTGGGCCGACAAAATAACCGGTTTCCGGTGCCGGCATTTCTAAAGCTATTTTAGCTTCAGCGCGACCTTTTTCGATGTATTCGCGGATGCGCGAATGGGCATTTGCATCGATCACGGGGCCGACTTGAGTGCCGGGATTTTCTGCTGGGCCGACATTGAGCGATCGCGTTGCTTCTACCAATCTTGCTACAAAATTATCGTACACCGATTCGACCACAATTACTCGCGAACAAGCGGAACATTTTTGGCCGCTGTAGCCAAATGCCGAATAAACTACGCCTGCAACTGCTTGGTCTAAATCCGCACTTTCATCGACAATAATTGCATTCTTGCCGCCCATTTCAGCAATTACTCGTTTCAGGTGTTTTTGCCCCGGCTGCAAAATCGCAGCATCGGCATAAATCTGACAGCCAACTTCCTGAGAACCGGTGAAAGCAATCATGTGAACGTCGGGGTGTTTCACCATGTAAGCGCCGACGGTTGAACCTTTGCAAGGCACGTATTGAAATACGCCTTTGGGAATGCCAGCTTCTAGCAAAATTTCGGTGATTTTTGCTGCAATTACTGAGGAAACTTCCGCAGGTTTGAGCAAAGTACAATTTCCAGCAACTAGGGATGCAACTGTCATGCCGACGGGAATTGCGAGGGGGAAATTCCAAGGTGAAATGATTAAAGAAATGCCGCGCGGCCCATAGGTGTAGCGGTTGGTTTCTCCGGCTACGTCGTAATTTTTTCCTTGTTCCAACCGTTCCATTTCGTCGGCATAGTAGCGGCAAAAATCAATAGCTTCGGAGACTTCGGCATCGCATTCTCTGACAGGTTTGCCGACTTCAAACACCATCCAAGCTGACAGTTCGTGCCGCCGCTGTTCCATCAATTCTGCTGCTTTGCGGAGGACGCCGGCGCGCTGTCTGACCGGGGTTTTTCTCCAACTGGTGGAGGCTGATTTTGCTGCTTCAAGGGCTTGTTTTGCCTGTTCTTGGGAAAGCAATCCGATTTTGCCGACTACTTCTGCGGGATTGGAAGGGTTGAGAGAGTTAACTGTTACTTCAGTATTTTGGTACTCGCCATCGATTAGGGGTAAATAGGTTTTACCTAACTGGGCGCGCACTGATTTGATGGCTGTTTCTGATTGTTGGCGCAGTTTGGTATTGGCGTAGTCGGTATCGGCAACGTTGGGAAATACTTTGCTGTAAACTAGCTGGTCATTGCCACTGGCAACTGGTGCGGCTAACAATTGTTCGATCGGCATTTCTTCGGAACTTTGCCGGATGAAAGAACTGTTGGCGGTATTTTCCAGCAAACGGCGGATCAAATAAGCCATTCCCGGCAGCAAATCGCCGTAGGGGCAGTAGACTCGGACGCGATAACCCCGATCGACCAAAAGCTTAGCCAATTTGTCGCCCATGCCGTACAGCACTTGCATTTCAAAGCGGCGGCGCGGTATGTTGAGAGTCTCGGCAATGGCGATCGCCCTGGCTTGCGATCGCACATTATGACTGCCAATAGCTGCATACAAATATTCGTGATTTTCTAGCAGCAACTGCGTCATCTGCTCGAAATTTGCGTCGGTAGCAACTTTGTCATTGTAGACCGGCTGCGGCCAATCTTTCTGCATCGCTTTGATAGTTTCCTGATCCCAGTAAGCGCCTTTTACCAGCCGCACTGTTACCGGATTTCCGCGTTTTTTTGCCCAGGAAATCAGGTTTTGCAAATCTTGGAAACTGTCGCGCAAATAGGCTTGCAGTGTAATTCCAATATCCGTGCGACTGCGAAACTCTTCTTCTAACAATAAGTTTTTGAGAATGCTCAGAGTTAAACTCTTGTAAGCATACTGTTCCATATCGAAATGAACCGCCGCGCCCAACTCCTTCGCGCGGCGCAGTAACAGGCGAATTCTCTCGCTTACTTTCTCCTCGCTACCTTTAGCATCCAACGGGTCAAACTGAGAATAAAAAGCCGTTAATTTTACGGATACTTGCACTCGCGGCAAAGTTTCATCATCAGCTTTGTCAATTGCATCTACCTGCGACCAATTCTTCGCTGCATTCGCGAGTTCCTCCATCAATTCCAAATAGCGGTTAAGATAAATTTGCGCCTCCGCTTCAGTAATGACAGCTTCCCCCAAAAGGTCAACTGTAAAACCCATTTTATCTTTGCGAAGTCGCTCTAAAGTTTTAATTACCTGCTTGATATTTTCCCCAGAAATATACTTGTGCGCCAAAGTTTCCACAGCAGGCGCAACCGTCGTCGCCGCCAATTGACCCGGAACCGAATCAGGGCTAGCAAAGTTGAGCAATTTTTTTAATGCTTCGGGCAATTCTACCTCTTGGGCAGTCAGGTATTCTTGCAAGTGGCGGGCAATTTCCGGCCTGCTGCGGAGGGCGGGCAAACAGTCAATAAATCGAAACAACTGCACCCGCAATCCAGGGCTAGCCATCGCCCAATCCATCAGTTTGTCGTCCCAGCGCATTTGGTCTTGCAGTTGGCCAAAAAACGATCGCTTTTTCTCTTGAGTTGCCCGCAGGATTTCTTTGGCAATTTCTTGAGTTTTTGCTTCATAGATGCTTGGAAATACTTGTGCGACCATTGGTAATTAGTAATGGGTAATTTGTAATTGGCAACCAGGGCGGGTTTATGTATTTTGTAACTACCCCCTGATACAATTATACTTGCTATTTGACTTCAATTCTAACACCGTAGTTTGCTTTTCGGTCGCCGGAAATTTCAATAGTATAATCGCCGCTGCTGGCTAGTTGACCTTGCCACTGACTGGTACTATTTGCAGTACCCAGTTTTTCACCGTTAGGAGCAATAATTTCTGCACTAACTTGACCTTCTTGAACATTTACTGTCATGCTTTGGCCGCTATTGCACTCCAGTAAGTAGCGCTTGGATATGTTGGCTCGCAAACTACTGTTTAGAGTAGTTCCCGTAGTACCAGGTTGAAAGTTTACTCGCTCAGTTACAGGGGTTTCAACCGCAGCGGGTGAAGGAGAAGGCAGCGGCGACGGGGACGGCGACGGCGAAGCAAGTTGCGGAACCCCTGACAGGGAGGGTATTTGAGTGGGATTGGGCGACGGGGCGGTTGCTGGTGGCCGTGCCGGGCCGGGTGCTGGGGGAACTCCGGGCAGGCGGTTGGCGGGCGCTGCTGGGACAGGCGGAGGGCTTTGGGGAAGGGGTACGTCAGCGGGCAGTCTGATTTGAATGTTCGCTCTTTCCTGATACATTCTCCACGCTAGCAAACTGCCGAGACTCAGTACGGAACCGACTAACATTCCGCTGAGAAAAACTGCCAAAATTTGCCACTTTCGAGCTGGTTGCGGCTCGGGACTTGCCGTTTGAATTATGGGAGGCGGATAACTTGCAGGTTGAGTTGTTTCCGGCGCGATATCGGGGGCAATTGGAATTGTTTCTGCTTCATCCATTGCGGTTGAAATATCTTCGGGCGCGGCAATTTCAACCGGAGTTTCTGCGGGTTCGGAAGTGGAATCGGCGCTGGCAATTTCAGTGCGATCGATCTCATCGCTGGTAGGAGAAATTGTTTCCGGCTGCTGAGTCAAAATTTGTTTTTTTTCCTGTTCGTCGCTCATGGGGCTAAATTTATATTAGAAAGACCGCTTTTAGACATTTTACGTTACTGGTGCGATCGCCTGCACTGAACAGCTACCGCAAGGCCCTTGACAAATTGCCGTCCGCGTCGATAGAGAAATCTGTCGGCAGGGGCGATCGCAATTTACCAATTTTCCGTAAATATTGAGTACAAATTGCGATCGCAAATTACTACCGGACTCAATTATTAGGCAAAGACTGCCAAAAAGGCCGGTCTTCTGGCTTCCTCACAGTATTCGTCGCCGACTGCACGTTTCCTTTCAATTCTTGATAATATCTGTCATCCAGAAAACTAACGCTGACGCCAGCAGGAAGCAGCAGTTGGCGCAATCTTTCTTGAGTGTAATCTACACCGTCAATCATTGCCCCGCGAGGATTTGAAACTAACAACTTGCCGTTAACTGGCACCGAATTAACCATATTCGGCCACCAAGCATAACCGCTGTAGCCAAACATCACCGGAACTTGAATAATTTGGTCGTCTCCGAGTAAAAACTCTCTTTTCAACTTCTCTACAATCGGATTAAGTTTCTGCTGTTGCAAATAGAGATTGTGTTGAATTAAAGCGCGATTTTGCAAGGCGGCGCTGACTGTTGTTTGAGTGCTCAAACCGCGATTAATAGTAACATCGCCGTAACCTCTTCCCTCCAATTCTTCCAACAGCTTAACTCCGGCTTCGGGACTGGCGATCGCCATTACATATTGTCCGGGAGTTTGAGCGGGAATAAAATTGATAATTTCATCGACTTGGCGAGTCAAAAGCCAAGAAGTATCAATATCTACTGGCGGCCCTTGAATTCTCTGAGCTTGAATAAAATCAAGTAACTCTGGATTAAAACCAGCATTTCCCGAATTCCCGTAATAAACTCGACCCATTGGGTATCCGGGAATCGGCGGCGTCACCTGCAAATTGCCGTATCCGTCAGACCACTGAGTTACGGGGTCTAAAGAGCGAGGATTGCCAATGTTAAATACTTTCAAATCCCGGTCTTGAGTTAATTTAACAGGCGGGTTTTTGTCTGGGTCGCTATTGCTTTTTATGGCTACATTAAACTGGCGTATTTCAGATTTTTCGGGAAGTTGAACGTATCCATTTTTCTGGGTATCTTGCATCCAAGTGCGATCGCCCTGGAGAATTTTTACTTGAGCGCCCGTGGGTTCTACTGCTTCTTTTAATTGCGAGATAAATTCGCTGTTTACCGAGCCTCTGTCGCTGACTTGAACTTCGGTTACTGGTGCTGTATTTGGCGCTATCATCCAAGGACTAACGCCCATTTGGATTGTTGTGGAGGCGATTTCTTGACCGTTGTTTATGGCAGTCGCTTTGAGATTTACAGTCCCGTTCCAATTGCGATCGGCAAATTGTTTTGCTTCCACACCTAAAACAATATCCGTGCTGAAAACTAGAGGTTGAGCGCCGGATATATCTACAGGTTTCCATCCGTCGCCAGTCTTCTGAAAAACGCTGATGTGAGGGCTAGCAATGCTGTCAGCAGTGATAAATAATTGAGAGGTTTTGAAGTTTTCAGACAGTGTTAAGTTAACTTGAGAAAGCATCGCTGCACGGCGGGGAGCGTTAACTTTGGTTTGTTTCCAAGTCGGTATCTTGCCGCGATCGTTATTGCGATCGTTAAATAAAATTAGCGCGCCCTTGGACAAAGACCATTGTTCTTTTCCCGCTTCGTCTTGCTCGTTAATTTGGCCATCTCTGTTGGTATCTCCCGCAAAGAAAAAGTTCGGCGGGGACGCAGCGGGTGTAACTGGGGCGGGAGTTGGTGTTGCAGTTGATTCAGGAGTTGGTTGAGAAGTTGCTTGCTGATTTCTCTCTAACTCTTGTCTTTCAAGTTCTTTTCTGGCTAATTCTTGCCTTTCAAGTTCTTGTCTTTCAAGTTCTTTTCTGGCTAATTCTTGCCTTTCAAGTTCTTGTCTTTCAAGTTCTTTCCTGGCTAATTCTTGCCTTTCAAGTTCTTGTCTTTCAAGTTCTTTCCTGGCTAATTCTTGCCTTTCAAGTTCTTTTCTGGCTAACTCTTGCCTTTCAAATTCTTGTCTTTCAAGTTCTTTTCTGGCTAATTCTTGCCTTTCAAGTTCTTGTCTGGCTAACTCTTGCCTTTCAAATTCTTGCCTTTCAAGTTCTTTTCTAGCCCTGTCTTTTTTCTCTTGCTCTTTTCTCTCTATTTCTCGACGAGCAAATTCTTTTTTCTCTTGCTCTTGGCGGGCTCGCTCTCTTATCTCTTCTTCCTCGGCTCTAATTTTCTCTACAGAACGTGCAACTTGCATTTCATAGGTTGCGACACTGAGGTTTCCTTGATATTCGATGGTTTTGTCGATCGCCCCATCGGCCAAAAAAGAATCGTGAGGAATGAGTCGCAGCGTATTGATAGCCAACTGCCACAGGCGCTGGGACTGTTCCCAAGTAACAGAAGAAGGATTAGAAGTGCGTCCAATTTCGACTGCTTGGGCGGCTAATTTAGCAGCATCGTCCCAATTATATTTGGCTCTTTCTTCTATTTGAATCTGACTTTGAACGTCTTGGAGTTGCTGCGTCAGAGTTTGGGATTGCTGGCGGTGGATTGCTGATTTCCAAAGTTCTGCAGGAAACGGGGCGCTGTCGGAAGTTTTGGCAAGGTTATCTAATTGTACTTTGAGCCGATCGCGCAATTTGTAGAGTTCCGAAAGGGATTGCGGAGTTTCGCCGTCTGGCTGTTGCCCAGAGAGTGCGAGTTGGTAGTTTAGGGAAGGTTGAGCCACTGTTGTGGGGACTGCAACCCAAATAATACCGATGACGACACCGAAACCATTGATAATGGCGATCGCAATATATCGAACCCAGCGCATATAGTTTATCCTCAGACACGCCAATAATTTTACCTAATCTTGGGAGCAATGGGGGATTTAATTGTAAGGTTGTGAGGTCGGGAAGGGCGAGGGGCTTTTTTTCAGCTTTGGGGACGTATTACCCGAATCAATTTGCCAGTCAATGTTTCTTCAGCAAAAATAGCTTCATCAATACGTGATGCCAACCTTTCCCAGTTGCGATCGTTAGTGCAGGTAATAATACCAGAATGATTAGGTTGGATGCGATGCAGTCGGATGAAATCTTGCCGATTGAGTGTTAACACCGATCGAGAATCACTCGTTGCAAATTCTAACACTCGATCGTCAGGAATTTTAAGTCCAGCATTTCCTGCTTCTTGAACTGTTAAAACATCGTGACCGAGAGTTCGCAGAATTCTGACAACAGCTATTGGGTATTGCTCATCTGAATATAAACGCGCCATGTTTTAGGCTTCCTCATTTTCTCGGATTGCCTGTTCAATTTCATCAGGATAGGCATCAGCATAAGCCCAGGTATTTGCCAGATCCGCCGCACTAATAGTGGGATAATTTTCTAGCAAATCGGCTTCACTATATCCTATACTACGAGCTTCAACCATTACCCAAACAGGGATACGAGTCCCCGCAATACAAGCCCTACCACCACACACGCCGGGAGTTTTTTCGATTCCTTGCCAAGTATTGCTTAAACTTTGGACTAATAGCTGTATTGCCTGAGTTTTTTCAGCGGGAGTTAAGGCAAGGAGTTGTTTTTCTAATTCTTTCAGTGTCATAGTTTGCTATCTCAATCATTTTCTATAATTGCTTGTTCAATTTCTTCTGGGTAAGCATCGGCATAAGCCCAGGCATTTACCAAATCAGCAGCGGTTAAATCGGGAAATGATTGTATAATTGTACCATCGGAAGCACCTAAACGTCGATCGCACACCAGTGACCAAACTGGTATGCGAGTATTGCCGATACAAGCATCGCCTCCGCACACACCAGGAGTTTTTTTAATGCCTAGAGAACCGTTGGTTAAAGTTTGAGTTAGGATGCTGATTAGTTGAGCTTTATCAACCGCATTTAAGGTTAAGACTTGAGTTTCTAATTCTTGTACAGTCATAAGTGCGATCGCTCGGATTTGATATTAGTTAGATTCTAGCAAATTCGCGCCATGTTTTAGGGTTCCTCATTTCTAGCGATCGCAGCTTGAATTTCCTCTGGGTGTGCCTCAGCATAAGCCCAAGCATTCGCCAAATCTGCTGCACTCAAATGAGGAAAATCTTGCAAAATTCGCACATCATTTGCACCCAGAATGCGATAATTTACCATCGACCAAATAGGTATGCGAGTTTTGGCAATTCTCGCATCGCCACCGCACACGCCCTGAGTTTTTTCTATTCCTTGCCAAGTATTGCTTAAACTTTCGACCAATAGCTGTATTGCCTGACTTTTTTCACTGGGAGTTAAGGCAAGTAGTTTTTTTTCTAATTCTTTCAGTGTCATTGTTTGCTATCTAATTGAGATTGAATAACATCCAGGTTAGAGTACACCGCAGTGTCCTGTCCCTACAAACAATTCGGGTAGGGATACGGCACTGCCGTATCCTGACAAATATCTGCAATTAACCAACAGAATTTGAATGCAATCTATTAGCTAGATTATAGCGCTTGAATCAGCGTGATCGCGATCGCCCGTTTTGTTAGCACATCTCGGCAATACTGATTCCTTACCCGTAGCTGCGACTTGAAAAAAATGGTACGATCGTATTAATGTGCGATCGAGAAAATCATACACCGCTATTGTAGAAATTATTCGCAGGAATTACGCACTCAGACCAAAGAAACCGCGTTTTTCACGGAATCGGTCGCTGTGTATGAAGTATTTCCCAAAAAACCCGGTTTCTGCCTTCCCACGAGTCAGTCCTATATTCATTTAGTCGCTTTCTCTATAAATGGAAGTAAAAATCGTGAAATCGCCCTGTTATTTCCTAATTTTTATCCTTATTGGATTATCCTTAACAAGCTGCGAACAGGCGAAGTCATTTCAAGAAATAGATCGCACATTTAAAAATAGTAATGCGACCGAACAACACAATTTTAACTTGCAAGCGGGCGATCGCACGATCGATCGAACTAACAACATCCAAGCAAGTCCCAATAGCGGGAAGTTCGATAGAACTACCAACTCACCGGAAGAAAGTGCGATCGTGTTAGGAATTTACGGGTTTTGTTTGATGTGTTATTTATTAGTTTGGAAGTTTCGCGGGAGGGAAGAAGCTAACAGGATGCTGAGAAGAATCAGAAGAAGGGTGAAGTGAGGATAGATACTTGCTAAACCTCATTTTTTCTTAGTGCGGTTGCGTTTTCTCGATTCAGCAGCCGTATTTTTGGCTTTTTTTTGTTTTTCTTTACTTGCCTTAGATTCATTGACAGCACTACCACTTATCGGTTTGCTGGAAAATCCCGATGTATCGGAGTTTTTAGCTGCAATTATAGGAGCAATGCTAGCATTATATATCTCCTGAAATTGTGTTAGACCTTCCCCGGTACTCATATCAAACCCTGCTTGCAGACCGAGAGTTACAAAGGATTTGGCAAATCCAAATTTAGAGGAATCTTCCATAATCTCCTTAAATTCCGGCTCGATATCCCGCAGGTATTTGATAATTGAAGTGGCATTTCGCAGTTTAAATTCTCGCTTCAAAAATTGCCAGAACGCCAATAATTCCGGGATAGCATTTTCACCTTCTTCCGGCGAAAGCAAACTCACTTTCCTGGGAAACAACTCTTCGACTACAGTTGCCACATCTTCCACTTTCATGCGAGGCAGCGTAAAACCTTCATAGCCGAAACCGTAATAAATGAACTGCGAGATCCAAAATCCAACGTCTGGATAAGTTTTACAGTATTCTTCTCCTTCGGGAGAATTGACAAATAGCTCGATTAGCGTGTCCTGATAATCTTCCAGGAGTGGTTCTGCTTCGTCATAATCTAGACCGTTTAGTTGGCGGATGTTAAAAGGTTGATCTGACATAGTTGAAAATTTTTAAATTTAATTGACTTTAGCTCTAAGGTTAGTACAATTTTGGCAGTTCTATTAATTCTTTAGGATTTCATTATATTTAAAAAATCTCCGTTCGCAGGTATATTTGACTAGCACCGATCGCCCGTGACTATTTAAACCAAGCTAGCATTGTATAGGGCGATCGCCCGTCTCCACCGAAGAGCAAAAGATATGATAGAATATCAAGTAAAACTATAATTGTTTGAGCTTAGCAGTCCGCCACTTCAAATTATGAAGTCAACACAACAGTTTACAGCAATTATTGAACGAGAAGGCGACCGCTATATATTCCTTTGCCCGGAACTCGATATTGCCAGCCAAGGTGACAATATAGAAGAAGCGCGACGGAATCCGATCGAGGCGCTAGAACTATTTTTTGAGACAGCAGATCCTTCTGAAGTAAAGAATCGGTTGATACTGGGCGATTGAAATCCCGAGTATACAAACGAAGTCAGCCTCCGCCGACTGAATAATATTAATATCAAAACTAAATCCAAACAAAAACCCGGTTTCTCGAAGAAACCGGGTTTAATTATCTGCGTTAATCCGCGTTCATCCGCCTTAATCTGCGGTTAAAAAATCCTACAACTGCTTCACCTCAGAAACCAATTTGGCAACCACATCCTTAGCGCTACCAAACAACATCATCGTCTTATCCTTGTAGAACAACTCGTTGTCAACACCGGAAAAACCAGCATTCATCCCGCGCTTGATTACGATCGTATGTTTAGCCTTATCAACCTCCAAAATCGGCATCCCGTAAATCGGACTCGCCGTATCGTGGCGCGCTGCCGGATTCACCACATCATTCGCCCCGATTACCAACGCCACATCCGTCTCGTCAAACTGCGGATTGATATCGTCCATATCGTACAACTGCGGATAAGGCACGTTTGCTTCCGCCAACAGCACATTCATGTGCCCCGGCATCCGCCCAGCCACCGGGTGAATCGCGTATTTCACGTCAACACCCATTTTTTCCAAACCGTCGGCTAACTCGCGCACAGCGTGCTGTGCTTGCGCTACAGCCATTCCGTAGCCGGGAATGATTACAACCGATCGCGCATAACCCAACATCATCGCACTTTCTTCGAGATTGATGCTGCGAACAGTTTTGTCGATCGCACCAGCAGCCCCAGCAGCACCCGCAGCACTACCGCCACCGCTACCAAAGGCGCTAAACAGCACGCTAGAAAGCGATCGATTCATCCCCTTGCACATGATTTGCGTCAAAATAATCCCCGACGCGCCCACCAATGCACCGGCGATAATCAGCATATTGTTCATCAAAATGAACCCAGCCACACTCGCCGCAATCCCCGAATAAGAGTTAAGCAGCGACACCACCACGGGCATATCACCGCCCCCAATCGGCAGCACAAACATGATTCCCAGAATATTGGAAATCGCCACCAAACCGAGGAATACCGGCACATTTTCGGGATTCGTCAGCATATAACCGCTGCCGGCTAAAAGTGCGATCGCCAGCATGGCATTAAACGGCTGTTGCAGCGGAAACGTCATGGGCGCACCCGGTAGCAACTCTTGCAGTTTCGCAAACGCCACAAGGCTACCAGTGAAAGTAATTCCGCCAATGAGCACACCCAAAAGGATCGTGATTGTCGCGTCGGGAGTTGGCGATTGGGGGATGCTGAGATAGCGCCAGAATTCGCCCACAGCAACGAGTGCAGAAGCCGCGCCCCCGAAACCGTTAAGCAAACCCACCATCTGCGGCATATCCGTCATCGCCACGGTTTTCGCCATAATTGTTCCCAAAATGGAACCGACGATAATTCCGACAGCAATCAATTCGTAGCTGATGACTTGCTTTTCCAGCAACGTACCGACGATCGCAATTAACATCCCGATCGCAGCTAACACATTGCCTTGACGCGCGGTTGCAGGGGAACCCAACTGTTTCAAACCGACAATAAACAAAGATGCGGCAACTAAATAACCTAGTTGAATGCCGCTGGGCAGAAAATCGCTCACGCTTTAACCTCTTTTTTCTTGAACATTTGCAGCATTCGATCGGTTACTAAGAAACCGCCGACAACGTTAATTGTGGCCAGGGCGATCGCGATCGTCCCCAAAATCGAAGTAACAGTCACATTACCTTGGCCAGAAATCAGAATTGCACCTAAAACCGCAATTCCCGAAATCGCATTCGATCCCGACATCAAAGGTGTGTGCAGCGTCGGCGGGACTTTATTAATTACTTCAAATCCCACAAACGACGCTAGAGTAAACACCACTAAACCTGCAATCAATCCTTCTGCCATAACAATTGGTAATTGGTAATTGGAAATAACTCGTTCCCGGTTGCATCCGCCAGTCCGTCAGGGAATGAATTCCCTGGCTTATAGCCAAAGTCCTCGCTATGAGGACTAATAGACATCTCCAATAATTCTTGTGGAACCGGTCGGAAAGCCTGTTCAAAAAAGGCTTTTCTGGAGATATTTAATCAGTTCTTCAGTCCTCATAGCGAGGACTTAAGCTTTGAGGCAGGGGTTTCAACCCTTGCCGGACTTTGCCTCATAACGACAGAATCTAACTGACGGCTGAAGCCTCAGCCGTCAAAGCATCGCGAACTCGCTGGTTACTAATCTCGCCATCGCGGGCGACACAAGCACCAGCAATGATATCGTCTTCAAAATTCAAATTGAGTTCCTTATCTTTCAGCATCAACTGAACTAAAGCCGAGATATTCTTCGAGTAAGTTTCGCTAGCGTGTATCGGCAGCGACGAGGGCAAATTAATCGGGCCGATGACATTAACGCCGTTCCATTCAACATCTTTCCCCGCTTCAGAACATTCGCAATTGCCGCCTTGTTCGGCCGCGAGGTCAACAATTACCGATCCGGGCTTCATTTGAGAAACCATTTCTCTAGTAACTAAAATAGGTGCTTTTCTGCCGGGAACTTGAGCAGTTGTAATCACTGCATCGGAAGCGCTGACGTGTTGGGTGAGCACTTGGCGGCTGTATTCTTTAGCCGCTTCCGATAATTCTTTTGCATAGCCCCCTGCTGCTACTGTTTCTTCCTTGAGTTCGACATCAAGAAATTTAGCGCCCAAGCTTTGCACTTGTTCTTTTGTTTCCGGGCGGATGTCAAATGCTTCCACGACAGCGCCCAAACGGCGCGCAGTGGCGATCGCCTGCAAGCCAGCAACGCCCGCACCCATTACCAATACTTTCGCGGGGCGAATCGTACCCGCCGCCGTTGTCAGCATCGGAAAATATTTCGGCAAAGCAGCGGCTGCGATCAGTACCGCTTTGTAACCGGCGACGTTAGCCTGAGATGACAGCGCATCCATGCTTTGAGCTCGGCTGGTGCGCGGGATCATTTCCATGCTGAATGCCGTTACTTTGCGATCGGCTAAACGCTGCACTAAAGCCGGATTTCCCAGAGGATTCAAAAATCCGATGAAAACACTTCCTTCCCGGAGTTGATGAACTTCTGATTCTTGCAATTCCCCAATTTTCACCACGACATCGGCTTTGCCCCACAGCGTCGCGGTATCGGCGACAACCTGAGCTCCCGCTTCTTCGTAAGCAAGATCCGAGAAAAAGGATTTTGCCCCCGCACCGGCTTCCAGCCAAACTTCGACGCCTTGTTTGACTAATCGGGCCACAGCGTCGGGTACTAAAGCCACCCGGCGTTCCCCTGCTTCTATTTCTTTTGCGATCGCTAATTTCATACACTCTCCTTATTTAAGCTTTCCCAGGACGGTTGAAACCGCGCCTACACAGACATGGCGTTTGAAACCTCGTCTACACGAGACTTTACCTGCCTCGGCAAGTTTCTTGAAGTGCGATTTTTAATCGCCCGATGCCTTGCTTTACATGGGAGTAGCCGTTGCCCTAAAGTTCTCTCGTTGATACTAAAGCCGATCGCCCAAATACGAGCCGTATCTTTAACTTATCTTATACATTCAAATTCGCTAAATAGTTAAGTTTGCCGCCGATTATGATATAATTTTATGTTGCCTAAATTTGTAGTTTAAATGTCAGTTATCAGTATTACGCAAAAAATAATTGACGATCGAGCAATTTGTTCCGAGGTTCCCAGATTCAGCGTTTCGCAGACTTAGGATGGAGGCAAAGACAAGCCTCGGGTTCTAACCGGCCCCCAGATTCATTTTCAAAGCAGACGGGAGTAAATCTAAAATCTAAAATCTAAAATCTAAAATCTAAAATCTAAAATCTAAAATCGGCTCGCCCTCATCAAATTGCTGAGAGATTCGATATATTGTAGGCACGATCGCAACTTTCGGGCGATCGATATTGAAGGTTCACCAAGAGTTTAATTAGAGGAGTTGTTATGCGACGATTATTTTCAGCACTAGCGGTTACAGGTTGCTTGGTGGCTGGGTTGCCCGCCATCAGTTTAGCCCAGTCCATGCCGGGATTCACGATTTTCGGAGGCCCCGAGCGCGCCAACCAATTAAACTATCGCTTGGATTACGGCAAAGCGGGGATGAGCGGCGATAGATATCGGCTGCGAATTCCTTCCAAAAAAGTAAGTTTGGCGATCGCCCAACTCAACATATCCTATCCAGACTACTACAAAGGCGAATTCGACCAAAAAGACATTAAAGTGCGCGTCAAAGACAAAACAATCCCATTGCAAGAAGTAATTTGGGACAAAGAAAATCGTTTCATAGAAATTTATCCCGCAGAACCAATTGCCGCCGGCAACAATGTTGAGGTTGTACTCTCCAACGTCAGAAACCCATCTCCGGGCGGAATGTACCATTTCAACGTCCGCATCCGCACCCCTGGGGACGTTCCCTTGCTGCGTTATCTCGGTACTTGGCTGTTGAGCATTAGTTGAGGGAAGAGTTCGGGTTTGAGTTCGGGGAAATAATTTTTCGTCAGTCAAGCGATCGCAACAGAAAAATTTAACTGTTGCGATCGTTTTCTTGCGTAGAAAAATTTAACAATACTCAAATCCGGGTTTTCGGGAGTTGTAAAATAGAACCTCCGGCTCATATCGCAATTCTCAATGATTCGTAATAATGATTCTAGGGGCAGTCCCCCGATGGTTGCCCTTCGCTAATTAGGGGTAGGTACAGGGGCGCTACCCCTAAAAAATGTTTACCAATCAAATAGGATTGCTCTAGCCGTACTGTCGCATGAATCTACTAGCAAAAATCAAAACAATAAAACTTCCTCCAGCGCTGCGATCGAGAAATTATCGCCTGTTTTTTGCAGGACAAGGCATCTCCCTAATTGGCAATTGGATGACGCAAGTCGCTACTGTTTGGCTTGTCTACAATTTGAGCGATTCACCTTGGATGCTGGGCTTAGTGGGATTTACAAGTCAAATCCCCACATTAATTTTACTGCCTTTTGCAGGAGTTTTAATCGATCGCTGGAACCGCCACCGAGTCATAATTGCCACTCAAATATTAGCAATGGTTCAATCCTTAGCGCTAGCATTTTTAGCGCTAACAGGAGTCGTGAACATTTGGCAGATCCTGGTACTGAGTTTCTTTCAAGGCGCAATTAATGCCTTTGACGCGCCGGCACGGCAAGCTTTTGTACCCGAACTCGTAGAAAAGAAAGAAGATTTAGCAAATGCGATCGCCATTAATGCTTCGATGTTCAACGCAGCCAGACTAATCGGCCCAGCAATGGCAGGTTTGCTGATAGCGACAGTCGGTCCAAGTTATTGTTTTCTCATTGACGGACTCAGCTACCTCGCTGTAATTGCAGGCTTATTAGCGATGCAGATCGAACCCCGTAAAATTGCAGCAACTAATACCAAACCCTTACAAAGATTAAAAGAAGGATTCGTTTATGCCTTCGGGTTTACCCCGATTCGAGCAATTTTACTGCTATTATCATTAGTCAGTTTTGCCGGAATGTCGCACACAGTTTTAGTCCCAATTTTTGCCACCAAAATCCTGCACGGCGACGCCCAAACTCTGGGCTTTTTGATGGCTGCTTCGGGAGTCGGAGCCTTTGGGGGAGCGATTTATTTGATTTCGCGCAAAAGTGTAGTTGGCCTCGGCAAATGGATTGCAATTTCACCCGCAATTATGGGATTCGGACTGATAGGTTTTGCTGTGTCCCACTTCTTGTGGCTGTCATTAATCATGATGTTGTTTGTGGGGTTTGGTTTCATTATCCAATTTGCAGGAGGAAACACATTTTTGCAAACAATTGTGGAAGACGACAAACGCGGAAGAGTGATGAGCATATACACCATGGCATTTTTTGGAGTGACACCGTTTGGGAATTTAGTTGCCGGCGGATTGGCAAATTATATCGGCGCTCCCAATACAGTCATCATTGGAGGTATAATTTGTATTTTAGGCTCGGTAGTTTTTACCAAACAGTTGCCAGCTTTAAAAAACATAGTCCGACCACTGTATCAAAAAATGGGTTTAATTTCGCACTAGCGATTTAGCGGATCGGCAAAAATGCCAACATTAAACAACATTCCCAAAGCTAATATCTGACAAAAATTTCAAAGGTGGTACCCGCCACGTGATTTATCCGTGGAATCAATCGAAAGCATCTCAAATCTAAAATCCTCAAGCCCCCAAATTTATCCGTGGGGTCGCCTCCAAAATCCAAAATCCAAAATCCAAAATCCAAAATCTAAAATCTAAAATCTAAAATCGAATGACTGTAACTCTAGCAATCCTCAACTATTTGTAAAATTCTCTCTTCTCTTTCTCTGCGCCCTCTGCGCCCTCTGCGGTTAAAAAAATCCAAATTAATTACGCAACCAGAGGTTAAACCAATGGCAAATACAAGTGCAATACCACAGCAGAGCGATCGCGTTCCCTTAAAAACCTGGATCGGCGTCATGGGAACAATTCTCGGCGCTTTCATGGCAGTTTTGGACATCCAAATCACCAACGCATCACTCAGAGATATTCAAGCAGCTTTAGGCGCAACTTTAGAAGAAGGTTCTTGGATTTCCACCGCGTATCTAGTCGCAGAAATTGTAGTAATTCCGATTACGGGTTGGCTGTCGCAGGTGTTTTCTGTCCGTCGCTACATCTTGGTAAATGCGGCTTTCTTTGTATTCTTTTCCATGTGCTGCGCTTGGGCGTGGGATTTGAATTCAATGATTGTGTTTCGGGCTTTGCAGGGATTGACGGGCGGCATTTTAATTCCGATGGCTTTTACATTTTTGCTGACCAATTTGCCGCCCAAAAAGCAGCCAATCGGCATGGCGATGTTTGCACTGACAGCTACTTTTGCACCATCCATCGGGCCGACATTGGGAGGGTGGCTGACTGAGAATTACGGCTGGCAATATGTCTTTTATTTAAATTTAATTCCCGGGCTGCTGCTGCTAGCTGCTGTGTGGTACGCCGTCGCCCCCGCACCGCTGAAACTCGAACTGCTAAAAGAGGGCGACTGGTGGGGAATTATCTCGATGGCGATCGGCTTGGGTTCTCTGCAAGTCGTGTTAGAAGAAGGCAGCCGCAAGGACTGGTTTAGTTCTGATTTTATTGTCCGTTTAAGCATAATTGCAGCAATATTTCTCAGCGCTTTTTTCTGGATTGAACTAACTCGCAAACGACCGTTTATTAACTTGCGCTTGCTGACTCGCCGCAATTTCGGTTTAGCTAGTATTGTGAATATTTCCTTGGGGGTGGGATTGTACGGTTCGGTGTACATTTTGCCGCTGTATTTAGGTCAGATTCAGCAGTACAATGCCATGCAAATTGGCGAGGTGATTATGTGGGCCGGGGTGCCGCAGTTATTCATCGTGCCGATCGTGCCGAAATTGATGCAGCGAATCGATATGCGGGTGATGATTGGTATCGGCGTGAGTTTGTTTGCGGTGAGTTGTTTTATGAATGCCAGCATGACTCACGATACGGGTATCGATCAGTTGCGTTGGTCGCAATTAGTTAGGGCATTGGGACAGCCTTTAATTATGGTGCCGCTGTCAACTATTGCCACTGCTGGTATGGAGAAACACGAGGCTGGTTCGGCTTCTGGTTTGTTTAATATGATGCGAAATATGGGAGGTTCGATGGGGATTGCGGCGCTAGCAACTTTGGTGACGCAACGCGAGCAATTTCACTCGAATCGATTGGGGGAATCTGTTTCTTTGTACAATCCGGCAACGCAGGAGCGAATTAATCAAATGACTCAGTATTTTGTGAGTCGCGGTGCAGATTTAAGCGTGGCAAAAGACCAGGCAATTAAAGCAATTGATAATATTGTCCGCCGTGAAGCTTATGTAATGGCTTTTAATGATTGTTTTTATTTTGTGGGAATTGCTTTGCTGTTAAGCGGGATTGCTATTTTGGGTTTTAAAAAGGTGAAAGCGGGTGCGGGTGCTGGGGGAGCTCATTGATGATGTATGGCGCGGAGTGCGCTGCATCTTTGGGGCGGGCAGGATGCCCACCCCACAAGAATTTTAAGAGTTTTCAAAATGCCAACTATAGCAACCGCCAAGACGGTTAGGACATTCTTAATCGCTGAAACCATTGGTATTACTGCTTCTTCCTTCTTCCTTCTTCCTTCTTCCTTCTTCCTTCTTCCTTCTGCTATAAATGTTTTTTAGCTGATTCACCATTCTTGTTGAGCTTCTGCTTCTGCTTGGATTAAATTTTGCCGCAGTTGCCCCCAATTTATTTGATGGGAGGGCAAATCTTCGATGAGCTTTCCGCGCTGTAAATGCAGAATTCGCGTGCTAAATTGCTCGGCTAATTCTAATTGGTGGTTTACCATTATAATTGTGGTTTGGCCGTTTGTTAGCTGTGTCAATACTTGCAAAAGGTGGGCGGCTTTTCCTGCGTCTAGGGCGGATGTTGGCTCGTCTAAAAGCAAGATTTTTGGTTGCAGGATGATGCCGCGGGCGATCGCCACGAGCTGTTTTTGGCCTGTGGAAAGCTGGAATTCGCTGCGATCTAGCCATTCTTGGGGTATGTGCAGTTGTTCGATCGCCCCGCTAATTCTCTCTGCAATGTTTGATGCAGTCACGCCCCGCAGCTTCAAAGGATAAGCCAATGCTTCTCGCACCGACATTCCCAAAAGCTTGGATTCTTGCAGGATGAGGGTGATTTGTTTGCGGAGTTCGATCGCAGGTATTTGGCGATATTCTGTATTTTCCAGATAAATCGAGCCGCTGGTGGGACTGCTGAGCCGATTTAGCAACCGCAACAGCGTTGTTTTGCCGGCACCTGAAGGGCCAACAATTGCCACGCGAGATCCCTTGTGTACCTGAAACGATATATTTTCCAACAAATAACTTGAGGCGATCGGTGTTTTCAAGCTTACACCGTCAATTCGCAGTTGAGGATTTGTTTCTGTATTATTGTCTGAATAATTAGGCATTTAATTAATTAAAAATATGACCTTCGTGGAACGGGCCGGAGAGCCCGTTCTTAAGGCAGACAAGATGCCCACTCCCCAATCCAACTCACTCTTTATGGAACTGACATCTTGCCCGTTCTTAAGGCAGGCAAGATGCCCCCCTCACAATCCAACTCCAACTCAAACTTTTACAGCTTTTTCTAAAGGAAAACCCAGCTTTTCGCGCTGTTCCAAATAAAGCTGAGCAACTCGCCGCGCCAAATTGCGAATTTTGGTAATATACCGAGTTCTTTCCGTTACAGAAATCACACCTCTAGCGTCGAGCAAATTAAAAGTGTGAGAACATTTTAACACATAATCAAGACTCGGCAAAACCAATCCTTTTTTTGTCAGTTGTTCGGCTTCTTGCTCGTACAATCCAAATAGAGTAAACAGCAATTCCGGATTGGAAGCTTCAAAGTTATAAGTACACTGTTCTATTTCTCCTTGCAGGTGAACATCGCCGTAAGTTATGCCATCTTTCCACTGAATTTTCGTCATGGCATCGACTTCTTGGAGATACATTGCTAGGCGTTCTAGTCCGTAGGTAATTTCAATGGAGACGGGGCGACAGTCAATGCTACCGCACTGCTGAAAGTAGGTAAATTGGGTGATTTCCATACCGTCGAGCCAGACTTCCCAGCCGACGCCCCAAGCTCCGAGGGTGGGCGATTCCCAGTTGTCTTCTACGAAACGAATGTCGTGGTCTTCTGGGCTAACTCCTAATGCTATGAGGGAGTCTAAATAGATGTCTTGGATGTTGGGAGGAGAGGGTTTAATTAAAACTTGATATTGATAGTAATGTTGGAAGCGGTTGGGATTTTCGCCGTAGCGTCCGTCGGTGGGGCGGCGACAGGGTTCGATGTAGGCGACTGACCAAGGTTCGGGGCCGATTGCTCTGAGAAAGGTGTGGGGATTCATGGTTCCTGCACCTTTTTCTGTGTCGTAGGATTGGGCGATCAGGCAGCCTCGATCGCTCCAGAATTTGTTTAAGGTGGCAATGATTGATTGAAAGTTCACTGGTTTAAATCTGGTTAGTAGGTGTCTAAACTTATTTAAGCATACTCAAGGCAGGGTTTTTTGAAATAAACCCTGCCGAAATTAGACAAGAGATGCCGAAAGTATCGGTAGATATTTAAGTTTTTTTTTCAGGTATCTTGTATCGATCGAGTTATGGCGATCGCTCTCTCTGTAATGGCGATCGCTACACCGCCTGAAACACGACTGGGCTAGCACTACTTTGATAATCAAGACCAGTCATAATATGCTCTGGTTGGATACCTGCGACAATCAGTGCAGCAGTTAACCCTTCCTCAAAGTTATCTTCTTCAATGATGACATGGCGATCGACTAAGCGAGCGTGAAACAGAATCGTGTCGATCCAGCGTTGCTTATCCCAGCCTGTAGCGAGAATCAGGAAATGACCTGAATCCGTATCGCAGACAGGATAAAGCTGAATCGCTTGTAAGCGAGGTTGCGATCGTGTTGCTTCTTGTAGCGTTTGTTTCAGGATATCTGCATAATTTAGTGAGCGATCCATTGAACAATAGCCTCCTGCTGTGGTTCGTAAACTAATAAGTTAATTCTATTCCGTTGAACGGCTAGCTGAAAAATAGGTTTTTGGAAGTGTCGAATATAGATGGTTTGGGCGATCGCTAGAAATAACTCCCGTTTGGGATCTTGCTCCTCCAATGCCCATTGGTAAAGCTGAATCTGTCCCATCGTTTTTTCCAGTTCATTAATTACTGAAGGAGAGTCGAAGTCTTTGATTTCCACAGCTATTTTCCGTTCTTCTTTTTCTGCTGCGAAAAACTTTTCTGCTCCTAAATCAGGTTTCAATATCGTTTGTTCTAACACTAAGATTAACGGGTCATCCGTAATTGTCCACCCATCTTTTTCGAGAGTATGGCGCAGGGATAAATGTAAATTATCGCGTCTAGACATTAGTTATGAAAGCTTGATTTATAGTTATATTTTAGCATAATTTGATACAATTTGCCACAGCTTGATGAGGAACAAAAATTTAGAGAATCATTTCATTCCTTAATATGGTTCTCCGGCGCGTTGAGTCACGACGCGACGCAGAGAGGCTGGTACATAACTCATGCTGCTGTCTGTAAGTGTTTGTAAGCATGAGCTTTGGCTAAGCGCACCCAAGGTTCTAGGAGCAAGTATCGATCGAGTTCGACTCTGTGTTATCCTCAGAGGCAATAAAAGGAAAAGACCTGCAAATCAATCCGTGTTTACTTCGTCCCAATGGATCATCTATCTCAATTTTTATATACTCCATATAATTACCATGATACTCTAGAATTGCAAGAAATACCCGCACAACTAGGTTTGACAACTTGTAAAGTTCAAGAGGTACATCCACTTTCTTAAATCCTTTATGAACAATGTCGTTTCTTATTTTTATGAACTCTAATCCTGGAAATAAGTCTTCATATGGCACACTATAAGTCTTAAACATTTCCTGGAGGCTAGTTCGTAAATCTTTTTTTATTTTATTGTATGAACCACTCTCACAAGACTCTCTAACTTGACTAGAAAAAATATTATACTTTTCAAGAACGTCTGGGTTATCAATTTCTTTCTGGCAGTCAGATACAACGTCTAAAATCTTTTTTCTGATTTTTTGGGAAATATTCTTAGGAAGAAGCTTCTTCTTACTATCCTTGATAAAATATGCTTCCTTTAATGATTCTAAAACCGTACATAAAAGTAAGAAATTAACTTCAGCCCTAGGGCTAACAAATGTATCAATGTACCAGGTTAAGGCTAAACCTACACCTTTATCGCTGAAGGTTTCCCGTGTCAATTTTTTAGCACACTGCTGAATGAATAGATATAAATCAGGTGATTGTATAACAGCTATTCCTCTTGCTTCACTACGTAGTTTTCTCCCTGACCAGTATTCACTTTTTATCTGAAAATGCTCAGACCTCACGGCCTTAATTCTATATATTTTATCAACGCAATGCCCCGATGCAAGTGAAAGAAGAGATATGAGCCAAGCACAATAATTTTCATAGGAATCTTGTTCATTTTCACGAATATTTCTGAGTGTCATCTCTGCGCTTAAGATACCACTTTTATTGCTGCTTTCTCTTTCTCTAGTTGAAACGGACTCAATACACACTTCAGCTTCAAGGTTTCCTATTTTAGCTTTGAAATTGTCTATTACTTCTATATTTGCAAGACCATACGCAATTTCTTCGGTTCCTCCCTCTTCTAAGGAATCTAAATTGTAATCAATGTCCAAGTCCCTAAGTCTAACTTGAGATTTACCCTGTTGCTCCATATTTTTAGAGTTGTCAACCCCAAACGTGACTGGAAAGTTGGCATCAGCAATAATCGCCTTTATTTTCCATCCTTCAACTGTTTTGCCTTCAATCTCGTAATCACCATCATATGGTTGTTGAACCATCTCTATCTCTGTTTCAAGTCGATCGAGTTTCCTGAATTGCATAATATCTGCTGGCTTTATTGTCTCACCTTTTAACTTAGAAATGGGGACAAATTCATCAGATATTTTGTCATTAATGTGTTGATTTACTTGGGAGTTAATTTCACACAAAACATTGCCGTTTACATAGCAATATATATTAGCGTCATTGATTTCTATCGGCTGAGTATCTTCTTCGTGAAACTTCTTAAATAACCCTAAAAAAGTAAACTGCTTTTTAAGTTCCATACTGGGATCTCTAGAGAGTAAATAATCCTGTTTAAATTATGAGGTTGATTCAGCAGGTTGTCTGCTTCAATACCACACAGCCTAACAATTCAAATGCAGCATAGCACAAATTAAGAAAAAGCGCTTCGATTTAGTGCTGCTGGATGCAATCATGCCATATCTAGATGGATATGAGGTGACTGCACAAGTGCGTCAGAATCAGAAGTTATCTTTTATGCCTATTGTGCTGATGACAGATTGCGATAGTCCCAGCTTAGTTTATAGGCTAAATTGTGGGGCAGATGATTTTATTTGCAAGCCAATTAAACGGAAATATCTGCTGGCGAAGATTCGGGCGTTGTTGCGGTTGAAGTCTGCCATTGATGAACGCGATCGCCCTAGCCGCGCACGCTTGCGCGATCGCATTTACGAAGGTGCGGATACAATCACGAACGACATTACCATCCGCTTTCATCAACCCCTATAGCAATATCACAGTTTCAGCAGATTGATTTCCCCATTACGAGGGCGAAGATGTCAGGTAATTTCCGTATCGAGTCGCTTGAGGAAAAGCAGTAGTTTTCCCTCGCCCAATCGTTGAAACTCTCCGTTCATTAAATGAGATACTTCAGGCTGTGAAATGCCAAGAAGTTGACTAACTTCGCGTTGTTTCAAGTTGCGTTGTTTCAGGATACGGATTACTTGAATCCCTATTTTGCCTCGCATAAAAAGTTCCTCTGCATCCTTCAGACCGAGGTCAGCGAATACGTTGCCACTGCTTTCTTCAAAAATCGGTTCTTGTGTCATGGTTGTTCCTCTCTTGGCATGGTATGGTACCCATCTTCGATTCGCATCGACAACTCATGAAAGATGAATTGCCAGAAGCCGCAGATCGATCGCGCTTGAGTCAAAGTTGTTAAACTGGTAATCGAGCCAGCAGAGACAGCAGCAGAACAAGCACGGCAGTCGATCGCAATGGCCCGACAACAGTTGTCCGATCCAACCGTTCTACGCGATTTAATTAACCTCATCGAAACAATTATCGTCTACAAACTCCCCCAGAAAAGCCGCGAGGAAATTGCCGCCATGTTAAATTTAAGCGAACTCAGACAAACTCGATTTTACCAGGAAGTCAAGCAAGAAGGCTTAGAAGAAGGACTCGAACAAGGTGAGCGGCAGGCGAAGTTACAAGCCATTCGTCGCACGATAGGGTTGGGGATAAATTTAGAGACGATCGCGCAATTATTAGATTTGTCTCTCGAATTTCTTCGGCATACAATTAACAAAATCCAACGGGAATCGATGTCACTCCCCGAACAAAATATCGACTCATTTATCGAACTATTAACTCAGCAGCGATCGCTCTTCGGGGCCGAACAATTAACCGAACTAGCGCAGCTAATTGAACCATTATCAGATGAGATCGATGTCCTTTCAGAAGCGATTTCATCCTGGGCTGAAAATTACCCTTCAATTCAGGAAGCTCAAGCCAAACTGCTCGAACCGCTACCGCCGGCTAAGGCATCAGAAAAAGCAGCAGTCACCCGAGAAAGTAGCGAATCTCAAATCGGCGATCGCCTCAACAAACAAGCTCTGAAAAATGCCATTTTATTGTAGCCCCATCTGCCATATTTCTACTGGCAAATCAACAGAGGCAGATATTGCTGTCTGGCGTCAGATGTTGAGTGGAAGCGATCGCCAAATTGCCACTAAAAAACAGAACAGTCAGAACCCCGACTTATTCAAGAAGTCGGGGTTCTGACAGTGAAAAAGTTGAGATTACTTTTTAGTTTAGTCTGCAGGAGCCAGGGAAACTAACAGAGTGATGTTGTCAACGCCGATGACATAAACCGTGTCTCCCGGTGTGAGAGTGATTTGGCGATCGCACCGTGCGGGCCACCAGCTACCTTGGAAGCGGACGCGACCTGTTTCATTCGGGTAAATCGATTCATCGACGACAGCTTCTTCGTTGAAGTAGTTAAAATTGGTGTTGATGTAGTTATCCATTAAGAGATTGTTTTCTGTGCTGTAGGTGTGAAGAGAAAAAATAGAACCGAAAGCTTTTACTACGTTAAACATTTTCCTGACTCCTTTTGTGTTAAAATATATCGAAGTTTAATCGCCTATTGATGCTATTTGAAAGGTTGCATTTCCTGGTTGTTCATGCTCTGATTTAGTCTGCAGGAGCGAGGGAAACTAACAGAGTGATGTTGTCAACGCCGATGACATAAACCGTGTCTCCCGGTGTGAGAGTGATTTGGCGATCGCACCGTGCGGGCCACCAGCTACCTTGGAAGCGGACGCGACCTGTTTGATTCGGGTAAATCGATTCATCGACGACAGCTTCTTCGTTGAAGTAGTTAAAATTCGTGTTGACGTAATTTCTGATGAGCATATTGTTAGCTGTGCTGTATCCTTGGGTGGAGAAAATCGATCCGAAAGCTTTTACTACGTTGAACATGATATTTACTCCTGTTGTGTTAAAATATATGGATGTGTAATTGTGTGTTTATGCTATTTGAAAGGCTGCATTTGCTCGCTTGAGATTGATTGATTCCCTTGATATTTCATTGTTCTTGTCTTCCGTCGTTCTATCGGGATAAAAGGCAAATAATTTTTGAAATGTTAAGGGGGTTTGAGAAGCGGTTGCGGGGAATCTAAATCCAGTAATTCCGATAATTCCGAGGTATTGAATTAAGGATTTCATGGTTGAGCAGTTGGTGGGATTTGCCTGACGGGTAGATGTTGTTAGCTACATTAGAGATTGGCTGATTCCGCATTACTGCTGCTGTGAAGATGTTTTATTTTTGGGTTTTATGTTTTGATTGGGTTGTGACTCACTTGCTTTACACTTACTAATTTGCCAGGAGTCCAATGTCTGTGGGGCGATCGCCAGTCCACTTTCCGAGTCTGGTACTGGCACAGGACACTGGTCAAGCCGCAAACAACGATTTTGCAAAGGTTTTTGCCTAGAAATCAGACTTGTAGCTGTGCCAATTTACCAAAGTGGACTACCGCGAACTGTGAATTATGAATTTACGCAGTCTCGATCGCCCAATCCGGAATATCCATAAATATCTAGTCCGTCACTTACGCACCAAACCGCTAAAAACCAGGTGTCTGACACCCTGTGCGCCATTAGGGGTCTGTAAGCGGATCTGTGATACAAGCAAGTAAAGTTGGGCACTAACCCGCCCTCCCCATGCGATGTTGATTTGTACCTACCTATTTAGGCATAGAAAATAGGCGATCGAGATTGATATCAAATCCAGTAGCATCGTCGGGCGTAAAATCCAGTCAAGAGTCAACAATCACGGATCGTGCCACCAGAATCGATCTAATTCATCTGCGTTAATCTGTGTTTATCTGCCCTCATCTGCGGTAAAAAAAAGAGAATTTATCGGGCCGCCCCGGACAACGAATTGACGCCCATTTACGCAGGGGTCGAGAAGAGATATATCAATAATGCCGATGCTAACAGATTTGATATGACCCAGATATCAGGAGGCGGTAGGAGTTTTTGATCGATGCAGGTCGATCGCACCCTGTTATCCAATTATTGAACAGGTCGAACTTAAAATCCATTCATAAATTCAGAATCTTAAATTCATAAAAGTCATAATTATAGACAACCTGCTTGATAGTGCATAATTGTTACAGGAATTTTGAATAAAGTTTTAGCTAATTGAGACAAACCGAACTTGAATTTAAGCGACTGCGGCAATTCTTGTACGGAAACTTCTACGAAGCCAAAGCGAGTATAAAATGATGCGAGTCGCTTTCCCAAACATTCTAAATATAGCGGTTCTGTAGCTTGTTGAATTAAATATTTTGTGAGGTAGCTTCCCAAACCTCGATCGCGCCAATCTTTCGCCACCACCAAACTGCCCAATTCTTGCGCGCCCGCAAAGTTCCGCAACTGTCCGCAAGCTGCCAATTTTCCCTCGCATTCGATGACCCAGAATTGCTCCCAGCGCAACTGAGTTGGATCGAGTTTGGCGCTCCACACTAACATTCTAATTGATTTGATGTCTCGATCGCAGGCCGGGCGGATGGCGCATTCAGACGGTAAGGAAAAAGAAGTTTCAGTCATTAGTTATAGTTGGTAACTACAGCAGCAATTCGTTTAAAAATGCGGAATACCTCGTAAAAGTCCTGGGCGCGATCGATTACGAACTCATAAGATAAAGCGTACTGCGGAGTGTCTTGTTTAATCAATTTAATGAATCTGAAGTTGCTGCCATTTGTCAGAAGCCCAAAAGTTGGTCTGTCTGGATTGGGGTTACTCACCATATAAAAAAGTAGTTGGGGAAGTCCTGCCTCAAGGGAGTATTGAGCTCGCTTGGCTTCGATTGCCACAACCCAAAAAGATTCCATTAAAAGCAGAATATCAATGCTTCCTTTGACAAGTATATCTTCATCCACTGTAACCAGTTCCACCGATTTTTCTGACTCTATGTGAAAGGGAGTCAGGTAAAAATCTGCTAAAAATAGCAAGGGAGCCAGTACCACCATTTTTACGGTATCTTCTATCATGGGGTACTCAGCACTGTTAGTATAGCCAGCTTTTATTTTGTCTAGATATCGCTTTTCTTCATCAGTAATTTCTGGTAAATCGTCAATCCACTCTGCGAAAAATTGCTCGTCTTCTGCAAGTTGCAAGTTAAATTTTGTTTTGACATCACGCAGTGTCAGTGTTTTTGCTTGAAGTGATTGTGTCATACTTTTCTGTAGCAATTTGCTAGTTGTAATTTATTGTAGCATATCAACTGTCGATCGCCTCCAACAAAACCTCCGCGCCCAACCGCACCGGATCGGTACAAGGCAATCCCGTTTCTGCTTGAACTTCAGCTATTGCTAACAGCGCATCTGCCTCATTTAAGTGATGAGTGTTGAGGGCGATCGCGCTCACTTTTCCCCCTGCAAAAGCACCGGCAGCAGCGGCAACTATTTCGTACAATTCAACCACTTTTGATAATTTGGGAATCGATACGTGCGGGTGATTGCGAATGCTAGTTTGTCCGGCTCGGTGCGCTAAAATTAAGTGAGTTGGCTGCGAACCCCGCAGCAGCGGCAGAGTCGCCGTCGAACCCGGATGCAATAGCGAACCTTGCCCTTCTACGTGCAGAATATCGCATTCAGAACCCAATTTTATCGCCATTTGTTCGACAGCACCAGCGGCAAAATCAACTCGCACTGCATCCAAAGGAAGACCTTCATTTCCAATCATTAAACCCGTTTGACCGGTTGCCAAAAATTTGGAACGCAAACCCCGCTGCAAGCAAGTGCGATTGAGTTCCAAACTGGTTGACATTTTGCCAACGCTCATATCTGTGCCGACAGTTAATACGCGGCGGCAGCTTAATTTAGCGGCGGCAGCAGAGGCGATCGCACCCACAGATTTCGGTTCCTGACGCACGTCCCAAATCCATTGATTTTCGGTTAACGGAACTGTTATCAAAGGTGCAAGTTTCGCGTGCAAACCGTTGACAACTGACAAACCTGCTGCTACCGCTTGATTAATTTCTGGCAGCCATTCTGCAGGCAAAACACCGCCGGAAGGAGCGATACCAATTAGCAGAATATCCGGCGCAAATTGCAGTGCTTCTGCAACGGAAGCAACTATCGGTACTTGTTGAGGAATGCCCGTTAATTCAGGTAAAGATTGTCCGGCACATTGGCGGTCTATTACTGATACAATTTGTGCTTCGCTGTAGCGCAAAAACGCTAAACCTGTTTTGCCGGAAGCGCCGAGAATTCCCTCGTGCAGCAAGATAGCAACTTGGCCATTTTTGATCGGATAGTTTTTAGTCATTGGTTCATTTTTGAGACGGGCAATTTTAGATTTTAGATTCTCTTTAAAATCTAAAATCTAAAATCTAAAATCTAAAATCGATTGGGTGTTAGCTGTGATTTGGGTTCAGGGTAAGATCGTTGGGATCTTCTCCCAATTCTCGCAATCTGGCCTCTAGTCGCGAGGCTCGCTGGCGTTCCTGTTCCGCTTGCTGTTGAGCTGCTTCCTCCGGCAACAAAACTAAATTGCCAGATTCATCGAAAAAACGCACCCAAGTCGCTGTTTCTCGATCGACAATTCCTTCCCAAGTACCCAACCAAAAACCTAACGTTTCGCACCACAGCCAGCCCCGCTCGTCGGGTACTAACGGCTGATAGCGTTGATTATTATCTAAATGCCATCCCCGCAAAGAATTCGGATCAAAAGGATCGAAAACAAAGTAATCAGGAGTTCTAAAAACCTGCTCGTAAATATCCTTTTTTTTGCCTGTATCCTCATTAGCCGTTGATGGCGACAGCAGTTCCAAAATCACATCCGGGTAACGTCCGTTTTCATTCCAAACTACCCAACCTTGTCGGGAAGTATCGCCGTCAACACCCAACACAGCGAAAAAATCCGGGCCTCGGAAATCCTGATTGCGAACTTGTTTAACGCTGTAATAAATAAACATATTGCCACCGACAAAAAAATCGTTCCGGTGAGCTAAACCTAGTTCTACCGAACGGATTAAAACGTTCATAGCTATACGGTGGCGGTTGCTTTCCATTTCTGCACCATCATCAAAAATTAAATCAGTCGGCGGCTTGTGTTTTTCAAAGAAAAGCTTGGCTTCTCTATTAATTTGCTCTCCTATTGATTCTACTGGTATCATACTATCTCCCGATGTGTTTTTAGCGATACTTCTATTCTACAATCTCAATTCGCCTCACTCCCAATCCCGATCGCTCGTTTGGCAGCAAACACCCATTTTCGACGATCGCACCGGTGAAAGGATCGTCTAATAAATTTAAGTGACTGTCCAAATCCAAATAGTCAGCTAGGGGCGAAAGTTGTGCTGCTGCTGTATTTGCGATCGCGCTATCTGAATAGCAGCCGAACATTACTTGCAAATTGCAGGCTTTTGCTGTGTGAATCATCCGCATTGCTTCGGTCAATCCGCCTGACTTCATCATTTTGATATTGATGCCGTGGACACAGTGCGCTAACTTGGGTATATCAGAACTATTAAAGCAACTTTCATCAGCAAAAATTGGCAAGGGCGATTGACGGTACAGTTCTGAAAATTCATCCATATCGGCGACGGGTGAAAGGGGCTGTTCTACATAATTTATCGGGTATTTTTCCAGCCAGCGACACATTTCGATCGCGCTGTTTAAACTCCAACCGCCGTTAGCATCTACACTGATTTGAATGTTAGCTGGTGCTTCGTCTAGCACTGCTATTAACATAGCTTTGTCCGCTTCGATTCCTGCGGGATTTCCTAATTTAACCTTAACGGCGCGGTATTTGATGCTTGCTGGATCTGTGCCAAACCAATCGCGCACTCTTTCTCTCGCACTCCTCGGCGAATTAATGCCGATTGTGACGGAGGTGGGGACGATGCGCGATCGATCTAATCCCCACATTTTCCACAGCGGCAAGCCTGCTTTTTTGCCCAGCCAGTCGTGCATTGCCATGTCGATGCCGGCGCGGGCGGCTGAGGGTAAGTTGACCTCGGTTAATACTTGTTCGATTTTTTGTCCATCGAAGGGAGTAAACTTTTCTAGCAGCGGTGCAGCTTCCTGCAATGCCGCTAGCAGAATTTCGGTAGTTTGGGGCCTAGAACCTGTGGAAAAGGGCGATGCTTCTCCCCAACCTTCGATTCCTTCGTGTGCTAATTTTACCCATAAATTCGTACTTTGGGCTGTTGTACCGCGGCTGATAGTAAGGGCAAACCGCTTGCGGACAGTCAAGCTTTCAATTTGAACGTGCATTGTCAGCGATCGGTGATTTTTGTAGCTAAAAATCGGAGGTTGCGGATTGCGCTGCTCTTCCCATTTTTAACTTTTTACTTTATAGTTTGATTTTGCTTGTTCTAGTTTATCAAAAACTTGATGCAATTCATTATTTCTGTTTCGCCGAAGAGAGTTGCCTACTCTCTCAGCCTTTGGGTGCTATTCTTTGCTATTGCTGGTTGCACTGTAAAAGTTTTGCGATACGTTTTTAACAATCGCGAACGCTGGATAAGTTTGTTTGATTTAGACGCAGAAATAAATTATCCTTCGTGGTACTCGTCATTTACTTTGCTGTTTTGCGGGATTTTGCTAGGTATTATTGCTGTTGCTAAGAGGAAGCAGGGCGATCGATATTTTAGGCACTGGAAAGCGCTGGGATTCATCTTTGTATTTTTCTCTTTAGATGAAATTTTGAGCTTGCACGAAATATTAATTATTAACGATTTGCGAAAGGCACTGAATTTAGGGGGAATTTTTTACTTCATTTGGGTAATTCCGGGGGCGATTTTTGTTGTGCTTACTGGGCTGGCTTATCTGAAGTTTCTCCAGCACCTACCCCGGAAAACAAGGGACTTGTTTTTACTAGCAGGCAGTATATATGTCGGTGGAGCACTGGGCATGGAAATGGTTTGCGGCTATTATGCAGATGTGGCAGGTCAGCGAAACTTGATCTACGGTTTGATGGCTTCTGCTGAGGAAATTTTGGAAATGGTAGGGGTAATCGTATTCATCTACGCTCTGCTGTCTTACATCGGTTCCTATCTTGAAATTATTGATTTGCGGTTGAAGATAGTGGATAATCCAGAGAGGGAAAACTGACGATAAACCAAGATTATTAACGAAATAGAAATCGCAGACTTTATGGCTATCTACTTCTACACCACTGGCAGCGAATACGGCTGTTTTTCTAATTTTTCCAGTCATGGATTCGAGTTAGACGGAGAATATTGGCCGACTAGCGAGCATTATTTTCAAGCACAAAAGTTTCCCAAAACGGCTCATTGTGACCAAATTCGCCAAGCAAAAACGCCGAAAGATGCCGCAAAAATGGGGCGCGATCGCTCTCGTCCCCTCCGCAAAGATTGGGAACAAGTAAAAGATGATATCATGAGAAAAGCCGTACTCCGCAAATTTGAAACTCATGCCGAAATTAGAGAAATTTTACTCGCTACTGGCGATGAGGAAATAGTGGAAAATTCTCCTATTGATTACTATTGGGGTTGCGGGAAAGATGGCAGCGGCAAAAATATGTTGGGCCAGATTTTAATGGAAGTAAGGGAAGTATTGCGAAAACGCACGTCAGAGTAAAACAGAACTTAAATTTCCCAAACTAAAGCAGGACTTATTTAATCCTAAGTCCTGCAATGCTCCTCAGCGAGCATTTCCTCGATTTTCTTAAACACTGAACTTAAAAATCGGTCTGAGCAACTGTCAAAACATGTGCCAATCTCCTCAGGCTGTTCTAGTAGAGGGTTTAGCCTCTCCTCAGAGACTGCGAAGCAGGGGAAACGGTAAAAACCCTGCACCACTTTTTTTGTTTTAACAACTACTCTTAACCGGAATTAACCTTGAGCGTCGCAAGTACAGCATTGTTTGCCAGCCGCCTCCCGGACACCGTTCTCCTGAGGTTGGCGATTCACAGGTCAAACAGCAAAACACCTGTTCTGGTTAAAGTTTGTTTTTTATTTATGCTGTATCTTTCTATTGTGTGCGATTTGTGGAAAGTGTTAGCTGTTGTACAGAATTCTTTACATTTTTGATTTATTTGCATAACATCGCGCCACTCAGTCGCAGTTGCTGTTGAATTCGGTTAAATTCTTTCTGTTCTTCGCTTAGCAAAGCATTGTCGATCGGCGATCGCATATCCCACTGCAATTCGGACAATAACAACAAACAGCCAGCCATAATTGTGCCTGTGGTTAGATATTGCCAAGGTGCAACAAAAATTAATAGAGGGATGCTAAATAAATGAGTTAGTCCAATCAGAAGAAAAGTGCGCGATCGCAAACCGAGTCCCGTACAAAAATAGCCGATCGCGCTCAACCCCAACCACAAATCGCAAAGGTGCAGCAACAAACCTCCCCAACCGGCAAAAATACTGCAATCGGTCAGCACCAAACCAGTTATCATCAAAATCGCCCAACAGTAAAGAATCCAGCTAACTCGCTCGACTTTTACCCAAAACAAAGTCAAAACAGCCATTCCCGCAGTGCCAATTAGAGTCAAAGTTGACCACAGAATCGCCTGAAAGCTCCAACTGATCGGGACAAACTGAGCCGTAAAAAAAATCCCCCCTGTCACCAAACCCCACAGCAAAAAAGTTTGGTCGATGCGGGTATAAAATCCTGAGAAAAGAGTAATATTTCCAATTTGCCAGCGGAGTTGTAACAGGCCTTCGCGGTCTTGTACGTCGAGATGTTCCTGTTTGCTGCGGATTAGGGGTTCGGAGGCGTTGAAAAAGGTCATCCAGTGTTGGGGAAAGTATGAAGTTTTGTGTATTGTAACAAATCTTAAGGAATATTTTTTAGATTTTTTCTTGTTCCTAGGCTCGGCCTGGGGACGTAGATTTGGAGGCTCTGTCTCCCCCCAGTCTGAGACTTGCGAGGCAGAGCAAGAGTGATATCGATTCCCAGGCAGAGCTCGGGAACCAGTTAATCTGCTGATTAATTATTTATTGTGCCTGCTGTTCACACCATAGATTCAAAATTGATTGCCACTCCAGCAGTAGCCTTTTTGCTTCTGTCAAAAGGATCTCCGTGCTTTCTGGTTCTGCATCTTGTCCACCTGTGGGCCATAGTTCTGTAATTACTATACGGTCGGTATAAAGTTCAGCATCTATACAATCGCCAGTCACTTCAGTTACTTTTACATCCCTGATATTTTTGCTACATTCAATTTTCTCAATAATTTCTAGGTATATTTGTCCTTTCGTAGACCGAGCTTCTTCAAGAAAAGTTGCTAGGAGATAGCTCCGAGGTGGTAATTCTCGATCAAAAATAGCGATCGTTCTTCCGTTAAAATTTTCCACCCTAAATTCCATTGTTTATTCTCGTACTAATAGGCCTGCACGGATCGGTAGCTGATTGAAGCCTCTGCGTTTTCGGAACGAACAGAGTAGCCTATTATGCGATCGGCGTCCCCAAGCTACTTACGAACAATTCCAAATTCCGATCCGCCTGCTGAATGCGGCTGTCCGCTATAAGGAAACAAAGGGCGACAGACGAGTTTTGCTAGAACTTGCGATAGAATAACGCAATTTATTATAACCGTTGGTTTCAACAAAACCAGAATCAGAGAACCTGGCGATTGAAAATCGCAACTATACAATTGAGACCCCAGTGGAAATCGTGGCTACACAAACAAAGTCCGCCTACGCGGACTGAAGAAAGGAAATTCAACTCGCGCAGGCGGGTTTTGTCTGTGTAGATGCGGTTTCAACCGCCGTTTCACCCAATGTCATCTTCAACCCGCGCAGGCGGGTTTAATCTGTGTAGATGCGGTTTCAACCGCCGGGTTTTGTTAAAATAGGTATAAAATATAAATTGATGCTAGTAGCAATGGAGTCATCCCCATGACAACAACAATTCCCACTGAAACTTTGCCAGAAATCATCTACCCAGACAGCGACGGAAAACCCATGTCTGACAATACCAAACAGTTCCAATTAATAGTAAAAATTCAAGGCGGAATAGATGCCTTATTCAAAGACAACGAAAATGTTTTTGTAGCAGGTGATTTGCTGTGGTATCCCGTCGAAGGAGATAACAAAATTCGCCAAGCACCTGATACTATGGTAGTCTTTGGCCGACCCAAAGGTGACAGAGGTTCATACAAACAGTGGCTTGAAAATAATATTGCGCCGCAAGTGGTCTTTGAAATCCTTTCGCCTGGAAACCGACTGGGAGAAATGTTTAAGCTGTTTAAGTTCTACGATAATTATGGAGTAGAAGAATATTATGTCTACGATCCAGAGGATAATGAGTTAATAGGTTGGCTGCGAACTGACGGACAACTCAACTATATTGAATCAATGGAGGGTTGGGTAAGTCCGCGTTTGGAAATCCGTTTTGAAACTGTATCGGGAGATTTAGAAATTTATCGTCCCGACGGACTAAAGTTTTTGTCTTATGTGGAGTTGTCAAGACAAATGGAACAAGCGCAGCAACAAATCGAACAAGAACGACAGCAGAAAGAGTTAGTACAGCAAAAAGCCGATCGCCTATCAGAAAAATTGCGAGAAATGGGGATAAATCCAGAGGAAGTTTGAAACTTTTATAGTTTTGGACGCAGGGGTGGTCAGAAACCGGGTTATTTGCCCAGAAGACCCGTTACAGCGCAAAAACAGCCAAAAACCCCGTTTATTTGGTTGAGGCGGGTTGTGTTTGACAAGACGCCGTTTCAACCGCCGAGAAACTTAACAAACTCGCCATGTTCAGCCGAATTAATTCCCTCCTGCAACACCCTCATCACCTGCGCTAAATCACCCTCCAACAAAGCAGCCACAGCCAACCGCAAACCTGGAAAAACTACACTGTGTACAACACCATTCTCATCAGGTTGAATAGAAACATACTTACCTTTATCTAGCCTAAACCAATACAAACGTTTTTTGTTAATCTGCCAAACAATATACTCCTGCACCCCATTTCGCCGATAAGCCTTTTTCTGATCGTGCAAATCGTAAGACGCGGTACTAGCCGCTATTTCAACAATCAATTCCGGCGCACCTTGCACGTAATCATCATCAGTAATGCGCGAATTTCCCCCATTTTCAATTCGCAGCAAAGCGTCTGGCTGCGGTTCATTATCGCCATCTAAAAGTACCGTTGCATTGTCGCCCAGCCGAACACCGGGAGTAGCAATCCGATAATTCCACAGCCAGCCAATAATGTTACTGTGAGGTTCAGCATGAGGTTCAAAACGTACTGGCGATGGCATATACACAACTCCTTCTATTAGTTCAGCTTTCTTAACGTGCGGCATGGCGAGATAGCGATCGTGAAATTCAGGCTGCGAAAGCCGATCGCCATTTTCCAGCGGCAGCATCTTTTCTGCATCTTCCGAAGGAGTTTGTTGCTCTAGATTTTTTGTATTTTTTACAGATGTTTGATTCATAAAATATTACCTTACAATGAAGCGTACAGAAACTCTAAACAGGAAATGGTAAAATAAATAAGCAGTTATTTAAATTATAGTCCGCGAAGGCGGACTTTGTTTGTGTAGACACGATTTCCAATCGCCGAGTATTTTTATCACTAACCAGCTATGCAAAATCCCCGCCAAATAGCCTTTCTCGCACTCCGCGAAGTCCACCGCCGAGGTGCATTCGCAGATGCCGCACTCGATCGCGCTTTCGGCAATTCTCAACTCAACGCCCTCGATCGGCGTTTAGTCACAGAATTAGTTTACGGTAGCGTCAGGAGAATGCGATCGATCGACTTCATCATCGACAAACTAGCCACAAAGAAATCCTCCCAACAACCGCCCGAACTCCGCACCATCCTACATTTAGGCTTATATCAACTCGAATATCTCAACCAGATTCCCCCCTCGGCAGCCGTCAATACCACCGTTCAACTAGCAAAAGAAAACGGCTTTTCAGGACTCAGCAGTTTTGTCAACGGTTTGTTGCGCCAATACATCCGTTTAACAGATAACGACTTAAACCCATTAACAGTTAGTAATTATAAATCAACCGTTGAACGCCTAGGAATTATGCACAGCTTCCCCGAATGGCTGGTAAAAATGTGGATCGAACAAATAGGGGAAACCGAAACTGAACAACTCTGTGAATGGTTCAACCAATCCCCCACAATTGACCTGAGAATCAATCCCTTAAAAAGCTCGATCTGCCAAATCGAAGCTGCCTTCAAATCCCACAAAATCTCAACTAGCAGACTCCCCAACTTGCCCCAAGCATTAAGACTAAATGGCAGCATCGGCGCAATTCAAAACCTCCCCGGATACAGCGAAGGTTGGTGGACAATCCAAGACAGCAGCGCTCAATTAGTCACCCATTTACTAGGGCCCCAGCCAGGGGAAACTATCATCGACGCCTGCGCCGCGCCAGGGGGAAAAACCACCCACAGCGCCGAATTAATGCAGGATACAGGCACAATTCATGCCTGCGACAAAACCGCCAGCAGACTCAAAAAACTTAAAGAAAATGCCGACAGACTCCAGATGAAATCCATTAAAATTCATACCGGAGACAGCCGCCATTTCCCAGAGTTTGTTAACCTCGCAGACAGAGTTTTACTAGACGCACCTTGTTCCGGGCTCGGAACCCTCCACCGCCGCGCCGACGCCCGCTGGCGCCACACGCCCGAAAACATTCAACAACAATCTCAACTGCAATCGGAACTGTTAGCAAATGCAGCGACATTTGTCAAGCCCGGCGGCGTATTAGTTTATGCAACTTGCACAATTCATCCCTTGGAAAATGAAACAGTTATTCGATCGTTCTTAAACAGCAATCCTCACTGGCAAATAGAACCGCCAACAATTGATTTACCCGTACAGCCATCACCCGAAGGATGGGTAAAAGTTTGGCCGCACAGACATCACATGGACGGCTTTTTTATGGTGAGGCTAAAGCAAGATTAGATTTGTAGATTGTGATTTACCCCCCGGAGTGTGGGCGGGTTTATGAGATTATTGCTTTTAGGCGATTATTGTTGGTGAAACCCGCCCCTACTGGTGGCAATTGTTGGTAAAACCCGCTTAATATCCCGGTTCTTGATAAGCAGGCTCTTCATAAGCCGGCTCTTGATAAGCCGGTTCTTGATAAGCAGGCTCTTGCGGTGGGTAATACTTGGGTTCAGGATTAGGATTGTAAGGTACGATCGCCCCATCCTCATTCACAATCATCCCCCGAATAATCCTATTAGGCTGCACCGGTTTAGCCTTAATACTGCCTTTGCGGCCCTCCAACTCCGGCAACTTCGGAAACTTCTCAACCGGCATTCCCTTAACGGCTTGACTCATAAAATCGCGCCAATTGTAGGCCGCCGTACCGCTAGTTCCCCACGTCGGATAATTGTCATCATTCCCCAGCCAAACCCCAGTCACTACCTGCGGAATGTAACCAATAAACCACAAATCCCGCACGTTTTCGGAAGTACCAGTTTTGCCTGCTACAGCGCGATCGTTTAAAGCAGCAGGCCCCCCCGTACCGTCTTGCACAACGCCCTCCAACATCCAAGTAGTAATCGCAGCACTATCCTTATCCAAAACCCGCTTCGGTTTAAAATTAGCCTGATAAATCACATCTCCCCGCTGATTAATCACCCGATTAATTCCGTGGGCTTCAATAAAATTACCTTGCGATGCTAGTGTACCGTAAGCATTGGTTAACTCCAGCAAATTCACCTCCGAAGAACCCAAAGCCAGGGAATAAATCGGACTCAATTTAGACTTAATTCCCATATCGCGGGCTAATTTGATCGTCGGTTCAAACCCGACATCCATCAACACCTTTACAGCTACGACATTCACCGAACGTGTCAAAGCATCAGACATCGATCGCCAACCGCTAAATTTTTTGCCATAATTATTCGGTTGATAGCCGTCGATAATAATTGGTTCGTCTTCGTAACCGTCATAGGGAGAAAAACCAGCCGCCATTGCTGCAGCATAAACCAACCCTTTAAACGTCGATCCGGGCTGCCGCAAAGCCTGCGTAGCACGATTAAACTGACTTTCCTTAAAATTCCCGCCGCCCACCAGGGCTTTAACTTCCCCAGTTTTAGTGTCCATAGAAACTAAAGCCGCCTGTTCAAAACCCTGACGGCGGCCGTCAACTTCGATCGCATTTTTAACAACTTCTTCCGCTATTTTCTGCCACTTCAAATCCACCGTCGTCTCAACAGTCAAACCGCCAGCTTCCAAAGCATCCTTAGAAACATAGCGCGGCAATTCCTTCCGAATGTAACTAGCAAAATAAGGCGCGACTACTTTAAATCGCTTCGGCGCACTTGGTTTAACTGCAATAGGTTCCGCCATCGCCTCCTTCGCCTGAGCCTCTGTAATTACCTTCGCTTCCTGCATTTGTTGCAGCACAAGATTGCGGCGTTTCTTAGCAATATCGGGATTAACCAAAGGCGAATATTCGCTCGGTGCCGGCGGCAAACCCGCCAAAGTTGCCATTTCTGCCAATGTTAATTTATCGACTGTTTTGCTGAAGAAAACCCAAGCCGCATCGGCCACACCGTAAGCATCCGAACCCAAATAAACTAGATTTAAATACCGTTCTAAAACTTGGTCTTTACTCAACTCTCGCTCTATTTTCTGAGCTAAAAGAGCTTCCCGGACTTTCCGCTTAATACTTCTTTCCTGATTGAGAAAAACAACGCGAGCCAATTGTTGCGTAATTGTACTGCCACCCTGCACTACATCTCTTTCTATCAAATTAGAAACAATAGACCGCACAATACCTTGATAATCCACCCCGCGATGTTTGTAAAAACGGCGGTCTTCTATGGCAATAAAAGCTTTAACCAACTGTTCGGGAATTTCTTTAAGTTTCAGCTTATCTCTAGTTGCAGGTCCCGACTGCAACAAAATCGTATTATCTGCTGCCTTAATTGTCAGCGTTCCGTCGCGGTTAAACGCTGACAAATCGTTAACATCCGGCAAACCTTTGTCTAAGGTGTACAAAATCCATAAACAGTAGACTAGAGCGCCCCCGCCTATACTGGCCACACCTAAACTTATCCAAAATCTAGGGGGGCGGGATATCAGTTTTTTAATTTTTTCCTGCGGTGCGCTAATTTCCTGTAGTTCCGTATGTCTCTGCAGTTTGGTTTTGGGCGATTCGCTATTTTCCGGCAATTCGCTACTATCCGATTTTTGGGGTAATTTAGTTCCCAGCAAACTTAATCCCGGCCGCAACAATTCTTTTCCCTTGGTTTGCAAGCTGGTAACTTGAGGTTCAATTTCCAACCAAGCAATTAAGCGCTTCAACCCTTCCCAATCGCGCTTGACTATTGGATATCGAGCGTATTCTGGCTCTAAATATTCTGACTCTAAATATTCTGACTCTAAATATTCTGACTCTAAATATTCTGACTCTAAATATTCTGACTCTTCTAGAGGTGCAGCATCTTCTGATACCACATACTCCGATCGCTCATCCCTTGTCCGTGTATAAAATTCCGCCTCCGATTCCGGCGAGTTGAGCTTATTGCCATTCGCAGCCTTCGGCAGTTCTCGATCGGAATTACCGCTTATTGCGTTAGTGACTTTGCTCAATTTATCTTTAATATTTGAGAAAAATTCTGCCACGTTCAGACCTTCAAACCTCATCAAGTCCGATTAAAAATTAAAAATTTTAAAAGCTACCTTTCTTCAATTTTTAATTTTTAATTCGACATTTTTTCTTCACTAACACGCTGCCTTGAATTCGATTTTTTGAATTAAAAACTCTTTAATTCACCGCTCAAAATTCAAAACTTTTCTTAACCCTGCGGAGTTTGGTATTTTTTTTTGAATTGAATTAGATTTTTTGAATTAAAAACTCTTTAACTCAAACCTCACAACTCAAAGCTTACAACTCTGCTTAACTCGCATTACCGAGTGCCAAGGCTGCTACCAGCATACCCAAAACCAGGAAAGGCTGAGCACTTGCCTGATATTTAACATCATTTTCCAGGGGATTGCGCAAAAAGTACATATCCTGAAAAGTGATTTGGGGAATTATCAGCAGCAGGAGAATTACCGCGTAAAGGTTTTGGTGGATGCTGATCAGGTAGCCTGCAATCCCAGCTTGAAATATGTCGATCGTCAACACGCAAATCCAAGCTGCGGTGTCGATGCCAAACATCACTGGCAAAGATTTTAACCCTAATTGCCGATCGCCTTCGACACTTTTGAAATCATTGACGATCGCAATTCCCAGCCCTGCCAAACTGTAAAACAGGGTCAAAATCATAATGGTCGGATCTAGTGTACCAAACAAAGCTTGACCAGCCCACCAAGGCAGGGCAATGTAACTGGCACCCAGGGCATAATTTCCCAACCAGCCATTCTGCTTGAGTTTCAGCGGTGGCGCAGAGTAGATGTAAGCTAGAAACACGCCGACGAGAGTCAAAACAGTCATTGTGGGGAATTCATGACCCGCCCACAAGTCTAGAGCATAAGCCACCGCAAAGCCTGCGGCTAATAATACCAAAATTTGCGTTACTACTTGGGGAATCGAGATCATCCCGGAGGGAATCGGACGGTAGGGCTCGTTAATGGCGTCGATGTCGCGATCGTAAAAATCGTTCAAAGTTTGAGTGTACCCGGTCAGCAACGGCCCTGACATCAACATACAAGCTGCTGCAATTAAGAAATTCTCTAGGTTCCAAACATAGTTTCCAGAAGACGCCGCGCCGCACACCACGCCCCAAATTAAGGGAATCCAGGTAATCGGTTTCATCAGTTGCAGGCGAATTTTCCAGATGGATGTTTCCCCGCTAGCGGCCCCTTTCATGCCCAACATTTGCCGAGTTTTGGCGGTGCGGTTTTCGGTAGCAGCACTTTCCGGTGCGGCTTCTGGGGAGATTTGGGATGGAGGAGAGTCAGACATAAGTTTGATGTTAGCGGTACTGCTACGATTGTGTCGTTCTGGATTTCAATAATAATTCTGATAGGATACCACTGATATTTAAGGCATCGTCTTGAAAACTTGCCCTGGCTTGGAGTTGATGCTGGGGGGGCAATACCGATTTTACCAGGGCATCTTAATATCATTATGATGTAAATGTCAAGAGTCGAGACTTGTTTTAATAATTTCGCTGGACCCCCCTGCTGAGGGGGATTTTTGCCAGCAGTTGCATTTAATGTCAATTACCAGGAGGCGATCGAGTTTTTTGCCCTGCTACCCTTGAATCATCTCATCTGACCCAAACCGGCGGCAGAAACTCAATATGTCTTCTGCAGGACTTACGCACCTTAGTAAGGTGCCCCGGAACCGGAAACCCTCGATCGTCATTTCTTAACTTCGTCTGACGCAGCCTACAATTCGATTCGAGTGTGACACGCTTGCCTGAGATCGTTCCCGGTGGAACTCATACATGATATGGAGGAAACGGCGCCGTGCCCTGGGACTACCCGGATTAATTTTAGTCCAAGGGCACGGCGCCGTTTCCTGGCTGTGGGTAATATTAATTCCGATGCTAGCGGATTTGAGATTAGTCCTATTCTATTTCTGCAATCAGATTTTCTCAGTCGATGTTTGAATCATCGCGAACCCGCAACTTTTCCACCGGGGTTTCCATCGATCTCAGGTAATCTGTATCATACAATTTTTGTCCGTCAACTTCTAATTTTTTGCGGTCATAAGCTGTTCGTGCTAACAACTGCAAATTAACAAATATGGCGGTAGGAATCAAAAGGCAATCCAGTCCGCCGCTTGACTTCGAGGACTGATTTGTAAGCGCCTTTTCTCTGCCTTTCTCTAACTATTTTTTCGGCAACAACCCGATCTAAACCGCTGGCGATTAACTCTTCGGGGGAAAGAATATTTAACCGTTTCCAAGTAAACTGCAATTCTTTTTGATAGTTGTAGCTGAAGCAAATCATCGGCGCGATGCGTCTGACGTGACTTTCGGGAATTCCGGCTATTTCTGATAACTCTTCGGCGTGTGTAAAAATGTAGCCTTCGTTTTGCAAAGATTCAATATCGTTAGCGTAGACGATCGGCAAACCCAAGATTCTGACCATATCGTCTTTGGTACACTCGTTAATATCTATTTTGCCGCGCACATTTGCCAGTTCTTCGGCATTCGTCGCAGTTGCAGGAACCAGTAAACCTCTGGGTGCGGTTTTGATGAGATAGCGCTTTTTCAAACTAAAAGCAGTGACAATTTGAGCGATCCAAACGATCGTACCCAAATTAGCTGAAGAAGATACCGCGAGTGCTGCTAAAGTAATGCCAATACCCCATCCCATCCAACTGCGAATATTTGACTTTTGACCTGCATAGGCGATCGCCAATCCGCCGAAGTAGGGAATAAAAGCATACCACACCCAATTTGGAGTTTGACGCAGCCAGTATAAATCTTGAGACACTTTATTTCTATCCTTAAAAATGCTTTATTTTACTTACTAAGATGCGCTCGGTCGCAACAACCAGATTTCTACCAAAATATTGGCTTGGGCAACCTGGACTTTACGAATAAACCGATTTTTTTGTCACCGTGGAGCTAGTCTTGCTTACAATTCTCGCAGCAGTTTTTGGCGTTTTTCTTCATATTCTTCGGCGGTAATTGCGCCCATATCGTAAAGTTTTTTCAATTCGCCGATCGCCCCGGTTACATCTTTTGCCGCTCTGAGGGCATACCCAGACGGCAACGTGCCGCCATTGTACTGTATTTGAAAAGCTTGTTCCGACATCAGCAGCAGGCCGATAAAATCGAAAAATGCGATCACTGAGGGAATTAATGTCCAAGAAAATAGCAAGTATAATACCCCTGCTAAGTTGTTGCCCAAATAAAATTTGTGAACTCCGAAACCTCCTACAAAGAAAGCTAACACAACGGCTACAGTTTTATCTTTTACCATTTTTCCATTTCCCCAGTTTTTTATTTTAACTTCCGCGATCGACCTTTAACGACCGACATAAGTAATCTTGCTAATTTTTACTCATTTATTGGGATTTTTGCGAAACTTAGACATCGCAAAATACAGCAAAACTATACCGACTTGAGCCTGTAGAATGACCAAGTAGCCTCTCAAGAAATAATTGAGTTCGCTGCCTGAATTGAGAGAAAATATTAAAATGCCTAAGGCTGCGTAGGGTGCCAAACGCATCCAACTCGGCGTTCCCTCTAACTTGCGGCTGTTGAAATTGCTCATTGGGTTTAAGCCTCATCCTAAATTAAAATTTAGCTATAAATTAGCCGGATTGTCAACTTCCGCTTGGTGCGATCGCCCGGGCCAGTCTCTCAATCATCAGCCGACAAGATATTACTTCCATGTTAAACCAAGTTTTTCCGCTAAAGTAAGAGACCGGGGCGGGTCGATCTGGATCTGTTGCTGATATTAAAGATGAGGGTGAACCAGCCCCTACTGGAATTCGGATTATTTTACCGAACTAGATATTAGGGGCGCACCGAGCACCCTACTGCTGTTTTTGCATTTGTCGATCGCCCGCACGAAAACTCTCAAAAAAACCCGGTTAATTCACAATTATTAACAACCGCCCGAATTAACTCGCGCCGCCGCCCAAAAGAAACAGACTCAGGAGAGTACCGCTGTTCCAAAGACTGTGGAGAAGCATAGGAGCAAGGAGATTGCGCGATCGCGTGTACACAAACCCCAAAACCGCACCCAAAGTCGCCAAAGGCAGAATCTCAGAAACACTCAAGTGAGCCACGGCAAACAAGAAAGCCGAAGCTGCGATCGCCCCCCAAACAGGCAAATAGCGAGTCAGAGAAGGCAGCAGAAAGCCCCGAAACACGATTTCCTCAAAAACCGGAGCCGCGATCGCAGCAGTGCCGAAAAACACCATCAAAGCCACGTTGTCCCTACCTTCGAGAACGATCGGCAAAATCGGATTGCTGCCACCTTGTCCCTGCCACAATTGCTGATTGAGCAGCGACACCAAAACTACCAAAGGCAAAGCAACAAAATAGCCACCAAATCCCCACAAAAACCAATTTCCCCGCCAATTAATCCGAAACCAACCTTCAGGCAAAGGCAAAAAAGACTTGACAGAAAAATACAGTACCGAAAGCCCGCCAGCCGACAGCAACAAATAAGTAGCAAAGACATAAAAAGCCTTTTCGCGCGGGTCAAAAGTAGCAGGATTGAGTTTTAAAACAGGCTGAGAAACCCCCAACAACAACGGAATCAAGATTTGCCCGACAAAGAAAAAGCCGACCACAAGTACCTGCCAAACAATCTCGCCGTCCCAAGGCACATCCCAAGTCAAGCTCGCATTTCGTGCCAGCACCGGGCCCGAACCTGCTGTATCTAACTGGTTCCGCTGCAACAGCCACTGCACGGTCAAACCAACCAGCAAAACCGTACCAATACAAAGTGCGATCGCCGGAACGCCAACTATAATTGCCAACTTTTCTACAGCTTGCTCGGCAGTTGCTTGCTCTGCTGCTTGCAGCGCCACCAGGTCTTTAGAACGTTCTTGCAGCTTGTAAAGTTGAGCGAGAGCGCGATAGCGAAACCAGCCATCCAAAGACTTTTGAATGCGCGGCTCGGCATCCGGTAGCAGTTGAGCGGGATTGCTCCAAATTCCCGTTAAAACTTGAGCAGTTACCGCCGAAGCACCGTCATCAATTTTAGTTTTGTAGCGATCGACTAAATTTTTCCAAGTTTGCAGAGCAGCCTCAGTTTTACCGCTGCTTGCCTGCAAAATTCCCAGGCGCAAGTCAAGTTCGTTTAGCAGCACTGACTGTTGCTTTATCGACTCTGACAAAGCATTGTTTCGATCCGAATTCACAGTAGTATTATCAGACTTGGAGGCAATGGCAGACTGAATTAATTTAAATTGTGATTGAGTTGTTTCGAGAGTTTTGCGAGTCGAGTCTCGCGCTTCTTGATATTGCGTCAAAGCCGTATTTAAAGGATCTGCACCGACAATATTGGTGCGCGCCGAACTTAAATTAGCACTCTGATTATTTTCTCCTTGCCACTCCGAGGCGTGCAGCAGCAAATTTGTCTGGTAGAGTTCCAGCCTGCTTTGAATTTGCGGCTGATTCCAACTAGCAAGTAAAGATAAACCGACCACGGCGATCGCGATCGCCGTTAAAATACCTAAAATCACCCGCTTCAGTGTCATTCCTGCTTTTCCGTCCCGCACGAATCTGTGGCTAAATCTTTTCCGTCTTCAATCATAGGTCGTTGCAGACCGAGAGTATCCCGACAACTGGTAAAATTTCACTGGCTCATCTTTTTGACTCGCCTCAACAAGACTTACGCCACAAATGGGTAAGGCGCGCACTGCCCGCCCGCTGCGGGGTAGCAGGCTAAATCTAAAATCTAAAATCTAAAATCTAAAATCGAATGACTCGCATTATCTTAGTCCGTCACGGCAAAAGCACATACAATCAAGAACGCCGCATCCAAGGCCGCCTCGATAAATCAATTTTGACAGAAGCAGGCCGCAGCGCCGCCCTGCAAGTAGGCGACACACTCAGCAGTATCGCCTTTGATGCCGCCTATACCAGTCCCCTGCAACGAGCCAAAGAAACAGCGGAAATCATCCTGTCGCGCTTGACAAATCCGCCACAACTCCAGCCAACTGATAATTTGATGGAAATCGATTTGCCTCTGTGGGAAGGAATGCTTCGCCAAGACGCGATCGACAAATTCCCCGAAGCATATCAGCAGTGGCAAAGACAGCCCGACAAATTTTCCATGAAACTGCCATCTGCTGACGGAGAAATTGAACACTTTCCCGTATTGGCAATTTTTGCTAACGCCCGTCATTTTTGGCAAGAACTTTTATCGCGCCACCAGAGCGGCACAATTTTAGTAGTAGGTCACAACGGAATCAACCGCGCTCTCATCGCCACCGCGTCAGAAATTACCCCGGATTACTATCAATCAATTCAACAGTCAAATTGCGGAATTAGCGTCATTAATTTTGGAACTTCCCCTGTGACTAACGACGAACTCGGAGAGCCAAACAAGAAAGTAGCAGTTCAATTAGAATCGCTGAATTTAACTTCTCATACCGGGGAAATCTTTCCCAAACCGAGGGACGGACACCAAGGCCCGCGCTTGTTGCTGGTACGTCACGGCGAAACCGACTGGAATAAAGCAGGTAAATTTCAAGGGCAAATAGATGTACCTCTCAACGGTAACGGCCGCGAACAATCCAGGCGAGCAGCAGAATTTCTCAAGGACGTAAAATTAGATTTTGCGATCGCCAGTTCCATGCTGCGCCCGAAAGAAACTGCGGAAATTATTCTCCAATATCACGGCGGTTTGAAACTAGAACTCCGCGATGAACTAAGGGAAATCAGCCACGGACTTTGGGAAGGAAAATTTGAATCAGAAATAGAACAATCCTATCCGGGTTTGCTACAGGAATGGAAAACATATCCTGAAAAAGTGCAAATGCCCGAAGGAGAGAATTTGCAGCAAGTTTGGACGCGGGCGATCGCAGCTTGGCGAGAAATCGTACAATCTGTTTCCGGTACTGGGATTGTCGTTGCTCACGATGCCATTAACAAAGCTATTCTCTGCCATTTATTCGGTTTGGAACCAGAACATTTCTGGAAATTCAAACAAGGAAACGGAGCCGTTAGCGTGATTGATTATCCCCACGGCCCCGATGGTTTGCCGGTCTTACAAGCAATGAATGTCACAACTCATTTGAGCGGCGGCGTTTTTGACCAAACAGCAGCCGGAGCACTGTAATTAGTAAATTGCTCGGCGCGAACCCGTAGACCTATTACCGGTCTGCAGTTTGACGATTAGGCCTTCGATCCCCCCTTCTTAAGGGGGGGACAGGAGCCTTCTCAAAGTCCCCCTTCTTAAGTGGGATTTAGGGGGATCGAGACTCGTGTCAAAGCGAAATTTATCAAAGCTTTTAGGCCTGAGTTAACACCACTGCCCACCGCTACGAGTACCCGCCTAAAAAATGTTTGAATTTTTATAGCAACCGCGCCCGACGTTTGGGAAGTTCTTAACTCCTGAAACTAATGCGGTCGATTGCTTCTTCCTTCTTACTTCTTCCTTCATGTCCTAGCGCTTGCGCGCGGCTTCGCGTAACGCACCTCGAAGCGCTTCCATCTTCCATCCATCCGTTACATCCGTGGAGCGAATCCGTTGCCGAACTTCCTTCTTCCATATATTTGAATCTTAAGTTATGAGCCGCGAACTGCTACAAAATGTACGAGTGCTAGATCCAGTTTCAGGGAGCGATCGCATCGCTGATATTCTGATTGCTGAAGGTGATATCAAAACAGTTGAGGAAAAAATTGCTGAGTTTCCCCCTGACACGGAAGTGCGGGATTGCCGGGGACTGATTTTGGGGCCGGGGTTAACTGATATCTACAGTCACAGCGGAGAACCGGGTTTTGAGGATAGGGAAACGCTGGAATCTTTGATGCAGGCTGCCGCGGCTGGGGGTTTTACGCGAGTGGCGATTTTGCCGGATACCTCGCCGCCTGTTGACAATTTGGCCGGTTTAGCTTTGTTGCAGCAACACATCGGCAATTTGCCGCCCGGGCTGCCCCGCTTGTATTTTTGGGGCGCGCTGACAGCGGGCGTTAAAGGGCAGCAGATGGCGGAGTTGGGCGAGCTGGCCTCCTCTGCGGTGGTGGGTTTTGCCGACGGTTTGCCGCTGTCTAATCCGGCTCTGGTGAGGCGTTTGCTGGAGTATATCAAGCCTTTGGGCAAGTCTGTGGCTTTGTGGCCGTGCGATCGAACTTTGGCAGGAAAGGGCGCGGTGCGGGAGGGTGCGGTGTCGGTGCGCTTGGGTTTACCGGGAATTCCGGCGAGTGCGGAAACTTCGGCTTTGGCGGCAATCCTGGAGTTGGTGGCATCTGCGGGCACTCCGGTACACATTATGCGCGTTTCAACGGCGCGCAGCGTGGAATTGATTCGGGATGCGAAGGCGCGGGGTTTGCCGGTGACTGCGAGTGTGGCTTGGATGCACTTGCTGTTGAATGTCGGGGCAATTTCAGGAAACTCTAAAGATTCCGGCGGAAAAAATGCTCTGACTGCTTTGTTCGCCTACGATCCGAATTTACGCCTAGAACCGCCGTTGGGCAATCTCAGCGACCAATTAGCGCTGATTCAAGGTGTGAAAAATGGCGTAATTGATGCGATCGCGATCGACCACAAGCCGCATACTTATGAGGAGAAAACTGTGGCTTTTGCTGATAGTCCGCCCGGGGCGATCGGCTTGGAATTAGCTTTGCCTTTACTGTGGCACGGGCTGGTAGAAACTGGCGAATTTTCGGCTTTAGAACTGTGGCGAGTTTTGAGTGCCAGGCCGGCCGTTTGTATCGGGCAAACCCCCGCCACGGTTGCACCGGGAGTCTCTGCTGAGTTGATTTTGTTCGACCCGCAAATGAGTTGGACTGTTGACGGGCCTAGTCTGAAGTCGCGATCGGCAAATACGCCTTGGTTGGGACGGCAATTAGCAGGAAAAGTTGTGCAAAGCTGGATTTATTGACCCTTGGGATTGAAATTCATCTGTTGTAGAACAGGCATCTTGCCTGTTTCTAAAAGTAGAACAGGCAAGATGCCTGTTTCTGGGGCTGCTGCATGAGGTGACTCATAAGAGAAGATATAGCGCTTCTCATAAAGATGAGGTATTTACTAATTAATTAAAAATTCCTCAATCCCCCAATCTAAAATCTAAAATCTAAAATCTAAAATCTAAACTTGTACCTCATCTATCTGAAAAAGGCTATAAATACATGATTGCTGCTGTTGATTCGTGGAATTCCCCACCGCAAAACCTGACATTGGATCTCGGCGAAATTCATGTTTGGCGCGTGTCTCTTGTTCAAACAGAATCTTGCTTGCAGAGTTTACAAGAGACTCTCTCAGCAGACGAGCGGACAAAAGCCGATCGTTTTGTGTTTCCCAAAGGTCGATCGCAATTTATTGTGAGTCGCGGCGCGCTGAGAGCGATTCTGAGCCGCTATCTTAACATACATGCTCACATTTTCCGCTTCGACTACAATCCCTACGGCAAACCCTCTCTGATCGCCGCCCAAGGTGGAAATACCCTCCGTTTCAATTTGTCTCACTCAGGAAACATAGCTTTAATTGCGATTACCAAAAATCGAGATATTGGTGTCGATATTGAAAGCATAAATCCCAACTTTTCTTGCCTGGAAATTGCTGAAAAGTTTTTTTCACCCTTAGAACACTCTGTGCTGCGTTTGCTCCCAAAACATCTCCAATCCCGCGCTTTTTTTACCTGCTGGACTCGCAAAGAAGCCTATATCAAAGCAGTGGGGAAAGGACTTTCTATTCCCCTGAATCAGTTTGATGTCAGCCTCGCACCAGGAGAACCTGCAGCGCTGTTAAATGTTGAAGAAAACCCCGAAGAAGCATCGAGATGGTCTTTAATAGAATTAATTCCCTGTTCAGATATGGTGGCGGCTGTTGCGGTTGCAGGAGATTGCTCGAAACTTCATTGTTGGGAGTGGACGGGGGAATTGTGATTTATACTGAGATGTTGCACCATTCTCAATCAGCTTTTTATGAACAGGCTTTCCGGCCCGTTCCACAAAGAGAAATTTTCTCGCGGAACGGGCCCGAAAGCCTGTTGCTGACAATGGTGCAAGATGTGAGTTTATGCCGATCGCGAGCGGGTAAAAGAGAACGGCAACGGTCGCTGGAATAGCTCTACTGGTTGCACCTCCAAGCTATTGTATTCCGCACCCTACACATACAAATAAGGACACAACATTGTTGTGTCCCTACGTCTATTCGACTGCAATTTGCCACCCTATAACTGATTTAAAAATTTAACCAAATCGATAGCCGAACCCGCGTACCGTAATGATATATTCCGGTTGACCCGGATCTATTTCCAACTTTTCGCGCAGCCAGCGGATGTGCACGTCAACTGTTTTGCTGTCTCCAATAAAATCTTGACCCCAAATTTTTTCCAGCAACTGATCGCGAGACCAAACTCGCCGGGGATTACTCATAAATAGTTCTAGTAAGCGAAACTGTTTAGGAGAAAATTTCACTTCCAGACCGCGAACCAACACGCGGCACTCTTCAGGATAAAGAGTTATACTCTTATATTGCAGCATCATCGGTTGCCGCAACTGACCGAGGCGCTGGCGCCGCATCAGCGCCCGACATCGAGCGATAAACTCCCGCATTCCAAAAGGCTTAGTCAGATAATCATCCGATCCGGCTTCTAGGTAAAAAGCGCAATTGTTGGCACTTCCTCTAGCACCGATAATCAAAATAGGGACGGGATTTCCTTGATGCCGTAACATTCGACACAAATCCAAACCGTTAATTGAATCCATAATTAATAGGTTGAAGGCAAATTCACCGTGGTATGACGAAGAAGCCTGTACAGAAGGCAGAGCGTTGCGCCCGTCGCTAGTAACCACCACCTCGTAGCCCTGTTCTTTAAGGGCTAAAGCTAGCATTTCCCGCAACAGATCTTCACCTTCCAATAACAAGATGCGGCCGGCTTGTCCAACAGCCAACCTTGAAGGACTTTCGCTTAATTCAGCAGAAGACATAAATATCAGTGGGAGTGATGTTTGTATGTGGCTAGCGCGAAGTACCTTCTTCAGTAGCTGAGGTACTCTCGCGCTGCGATCGCTTGTACGATCGCCATTTGTTCGATCGCTTAGAATCCTTCGCCAGTCCATCCCACAGACACGCGCTCGACCTTTGCTACTTGCTCGTGCAAGGAATACAGCCGTAGAGCAGTTGCCGGAACCGCGCTGTCTGCCTGCGTCCAGGCGTCAGAAGGCTGGTCATTTTTAGGGGTTGGTGTTAATTTCATAAAACATTGCCCGCTGTTAATTGACCAGGTAACACCCAATCTATAGGGAGATGCTTGTTATACTACTCTTAAAAGGTTATTAAAAGGTAAAGTTTTGGTAATCAAGCGGTTAAATTATTAACGTTAAGTAATATAACTGTAAAGTTGCGATCGCAATTTAGAGCTTTGTTTAAGAATACAATAATAAGTTTACCCAAAGTCCTTTTTCTGCGCCTGCCGGCTACGATCGACGATAGCAAGTAAAAATTCTGTAGACTGCCTATAATGTTGCTGCATTTGAGTACCTGGCCCGAGGTAGAAGCTTATCTAGAGAGTTCCCAAGGCATAATTATCCCGATCGGCTCCACCGAACAGCACGGGCCCACCGGCTTGATCGGCACTGACGCTATTGCTGCCAATGCCATCGCCCGCGGTGTCGGCGAAGCAGCCAATGCCTTAGTCTGCCCGACCATTAATGTAGGGATGGCGTTGCACCACACCAGCTTTCCGGGCACTATCAGCCTGCGACCGCAGACGCTGATACTCGCAATCAGAGACTATATCACATCTTTGGCAAAAGCGGGATTTGAGAAATATTTCTTCATTAACGGTCACGGTGGCAACATTGCCACTATGAAAGCAGCATTTTCCGAGACTTACGCGCATTTGTCGGACTTGAATCTACCAAATGCCGATCGAATCCAGTGTCAAATTGGCAACTGGTTCATGTGCGGTTCAGTCTACAAACTCGCAAAAGAATTGTACGGAAACCAAGAAGGCTCCCACGCCACCCCCAGCGAAGTCGCCTTAACCCAGTACCTTTATCCCGAAGCAATCAAGCAAGCTCCGCTTTCGGAAGAAGTTGGTTCCGGACACAAAATTTACGGTGCTGCTGATTTCCGCCGCCGATTTCCCGACGGCAGAATGGGTTCAAATCCGTCCTTAGCAACCCCCAAACACGGTCAGCAGTTTTACGAGTTAGCAGTCAAAGAACTCACTAATAATTATTTGGAGTTTTTGAATTCAGATTAACGTTTTTTTGGCGTTGCACCATTGTCAATCGGCCTTTGACGGGCAGGCTCTCCTGCCTGCCCCACAATCAAACAAAACTCACTCTTGTTTGTGGAACAGGCCCGAAAGCCTGTTATTGAGACTGGTGCAAGATTTCAGTAACGAGTCAAAAAACTCGTTTTAGGCTGCCGCTTCCGCTTCCGCTTCCGCTTCAGGTGCATCTGGCACATCCTGCTTGATCGTCAAATAGCGAATCACTTCCTCGCTCAGACGCATCGCGCGCTCCAGGGTAAAGATTGCAGCGCCCGGAGCTGTATAGTTCATTTGAACGTATACTCCGTCCCGGTGCTTGCCGATTTCGTAAGCCAAACGGCGCTTGCCGCGGTGCTGAGTTTCGATATTTTCAGCACCTTGATCGCGCAAAATTGTTTGATATTTCGCGATCGCCTGGTCTGTCATTTCCTCACCCAAATCAGGGCGCAGAATGTACATAGTTTCGTAAATAAACGGTTTCATGGCAATAATCCCCTTATGGACAACAAGGCTTCTCACGAAGCAAGGACTTATCATCATATCCCAACAATGAACAATCTCAAAACTAAAAAATCAAATTCCCCAAACCGCACTCCTTCGCAGTGGAGTACCCTGTGGACGTACAGCATCATGAGCGCGATCGCACTTTTAACGCTCTTTCCCCTGCTGTGGCTGCTCAGTACCTCCCTCAAATCCCCCACCGAAAACATCTTTCAATTTCCCCCGCAACTGTTGCCGCAACAGCCAACCCTCGAAAACTTCATCAAAGTTTGGCAAACCAACCCCTTCGGCCGCTACTTGTTCAACAGCAGCCTGATTGCCGGCCTCACAGTTAGCATCAACGTTTTCTTTTGCGCCCTCGCCGCTTACCCCTTAGCCAGACTCAACTTTCGCGGTCGCGAAGCCATCTTAATCGCGATCGTTTCCACAATCATGATTCCCTTCCAAATAGTCATGATTCCCCTGTACGTATTGACAGTACAACTAGGACTAAAAAATAGTTACTTAGGCGTAATCTTTCCCGGACTAGCCTCAGCCTTCGGCATATTTTTATTGCGGCAAGCCTTCCTAGCAGTTCCCAAAGAACTCGAAGAAGCCGCCCGCATCGACGGCTGTACAGAATTAGGCATTTGGTGGCACGTCATGATTCCGGCAATTAAGCCGGCTTTAGTTACTTTAGGAATTTTTGTATTTATCGGTTCTTGGAGCGACTTTCTGTGGCCGCTGCTAGTTTTGGACAGGCCGGAATATTACACGTTACCTTTAGGCGTAGCCAATTTAGCCGGGACATTTTCTTTGGATTGGCGTTTAGTTGCGGCGGGTTCCATTATTTCTATTGTTCCCGTTTTAGGACTCTTTTTGCTTTTGCAAAAATACATTGTGCCGACAGAAACCGCCGCCGGAGTCAAGGGATAGAATCAACACAAAAAAATCGGCGTCGCTCCGCGTTCATCTGCGGTTGAAAATTCAAATCTTTGGAACTGACAACTCACAAAATTTATTTGTTATGCAGGAACTGCCAGAAATCCGCTGGATCGTTGACTGCACTGCGGTCGTAGATACTATCATCGCTTTTGCAAATGCGATCGATGCCGAAGACTGGCAAAAATTGCGATCGCATCTAGCAGACTAAATAGATAGCAACTATTCAGAATTTTTAGGAATCAAACAACCTGTGGTAATTGTCAGCGACAATTCTGAAGTGCATGACTATTTTCGGGGCTAATCGCAAGGAAATCTCATTCACAACTGAAATACTATCCTATTTTTCCTAACTAAAAATTTCCTCCTACCTGGGAGTGAAAACTGCACTAGGATAAGCAATCCGTTTGTGATTGAACTGTTCCCAAACCCGCACAAAAATCTCCGCGATTAGAGACATATCCTCCCGAGTCAAACCCGAATCAATCAACTGATTATCCTGCCAGCGAGCCCTCAAAATCCGATTAACCATATTCAAAGCCTCTTCATGAGTAGCATCCTTGAGCGATCGCAAAGCAGCCTCGCAAGAATCCGCCAGCATCAGAATCCCCGTTTCCCGCGACTGCGGAATCGGCCCGTCGTAGCGAAAATCCTCCTCCCTCACTTGGCGACTTGCGATTGTTAACTTTGAATTACCCGCATCTGGCAAAGCCCTCTTTAAATCTTCTGATTCTTTTGCAGCAATTTGCTGCGCTTGGTGGTAGAAATAAGCAATCAACATTGTACCTTGGTGTTCGGGAATAAACGCCTGGATCGCCTTCGGCAATCGATGCTTCCGCGCCATCACCAACCCCTCGGTAACGTGCTTTTTAATAATCTCCGCACTCGTCCAAGGGTCATTAATTTCATCGTGTTTGTTGGCCCCGCCCATTTGATTTTCACAAAATCCGAGCGGGTCGTGCATTTTGCCAATATCGTGGTATAGTGTGCCAGTCCTGACCAGCTCAACATTGCAGCCGAGCTCCCGGGCCGCAGCCTCCGCCAAACTCGCCACAAACAGCGTGTGCTGAAAAGTCCCCGGAGCCTCGGCAGCCAACTTCTTCAGCAGCGGGCGGTTGGGATTGGCAAGTTCCGCCAGCCGGATCGGCGTAATCAAGTCAAAAACGTGTTCCAAATAAGGGCTGATGCCGATCGCCACAACGCTCCAAGCCAAACCGGCCAAACTTTGCGCGCCCACAGTACCGAGCACGACGTACCAAATCGCACCGGCAGCCGCGCTGGCAATCAAAGTCCCCACCAGATAAACCGTGCCCTGAGTCAAGCCGACAGCCACGCCCAAAAGAGCCAATTCCTCGCGCGATCGCAGCCGCCCCGCCATAAAAGCACCCAGCAATCCCCCCGCCCCGCTAGCCACCAAATGAATCAACTCCACGTTTAAGCCAACGGGCAGCAGCGCCGACAGCAGCCCCACCACAGTCACTCCCACCGCCGAACCGTAGAAGCCGCCCGCTAAAATCCCGATCGCGGGCAAACTCGTCCAAGGCAGCCCCAAACTCACCAGCACCGGGGCGCTCAAAGTCAGCAGCAGCAATAGCAAATGATCTCTCCGGCGCAAGCGGTAGTGCCTTTCCACCAGCAGTACGATCGCAATTGCCCCTCCGACTAAACAAACAAAACCCGTCAGCCCCAGCCAATTCACCCCCCGCCGGCTCAAACCAAAATAGTCCAGCAACACGAAATCTTCCTGCGAGATCTCTTTTCCTTCTGCAACAATTATCTCGCCCTGCTCTACTGCGATCATCACCGGTTTCACCTTTTGCGCCGCTAATTCAGCTAGCTGTTTGGTTTCCTCGGGATTTCTCACCAGATTTGGCTGCAAAATCGCTGTTAAACCCTCTACCGCCAAAGCTTGGGACTCTAACGGCACTTCATCGGCCACTTGCAGCCTCACAGCTTCTTTCAAAATCTCTTTTGGCAAGCCCTGCGGGATACCTTGAGCCACCATCCTTTTTGCCGCCCGACTCATACCGGTTTGGGTTTTCTGCCAAGCTGCATCCGACAAATCAAACAGCGAAGTATCGTAAATCTGTGGTATCCCCACAACCGAGGGTTTTCCCAGACCATCCACAGCATTGAGATAGCGCCGGCGAGCAGAGGAAATACTGTCTGTCAGGCTTTGAAAGTCTGCTGCCCTGACCGATCGGCTGTAAGCTTGCAGTTGAGCGATAGCATCTTGCTGAGACTTGTTCTCCGTCTGCGTAGCACTTGCGGGGGAATCCAAACTCAACCGCTCGGAAGTTGCACTGTTGTCCCCCACTTGCGCCAAAATCGATCGCCACTCCCACTCCGGACAGCCCCGCAAGTAAACCTGAGTCGCATTTGAGAGTACCGAGGGACTCGCAAACGGAAATGGGCCTACCGCCTCCCGCAGCTCGGTTCCCTGTTGCAAAAATTGTTGCAATTCTCGATAAATTTGTCGATCGACCGCAGAATCCAGCATTAATATCGCTACAGCCCCGATCCGCGCTGCTTTCCGCTGTTCTTCAGTAGTTTTGTAATCGGGGATGCTAGCACTAGCAGGAGCCTTAATCGTCTGAGGAGCTTTCGTCCCCACATCCAATTTCGGCTGGTTGTAGAAGCGGTGGCCCAGAGTGCTGCTTAGGGAAACTACCGCGACCAGCGCCAACATAGGAGAACGAGCTTGATTTTTGAGGCTTGATTTTGAGGTTTTACTTCTAAATCTAGTAAAAGTCTCGGGCAGATCCCATTTCTGGAGCGACAAACGGCTCAGGAGAGACCCGCCAGCGCGTGAAGTATATGCTTTGCTGCCACCATTTTGCACTTTAGCAATGTGTTGGCGCAGTGAGCGCGCAGCCCCTAGCTGCTCAATCTGCCGCATCAATGAGGAGAGCGTATTCATTTGTGTCGAAGATATATCACTGTTATCCAGCAGCTTTGTCAGAAATTCTGACGGTGCATCTTGATTGAGTTTATCCGAACTACCGTGGCTGAATATTCAACCCTCCAGGCTACTTTGCCTGACTGTCGCCAGCAGTTGGGTTTCCTGACTGTAGCCAACAACGCAAGCAGTGTTCTCAAGCTTCTGCTGCTTCTTTCCTTCCCTCGTCCATCTTTAACAGGACTCGCGTAGGGCTAAAAACCAAATTGCTCCGTATATCTCTCGTTGCCTAACCCCATCTTCTCTTAGAAACCCGGTTTATTGGGGCAGGCGCGTCCGGTTTAATTTTTGAGTTTTTAATATTTAATTGTCGGTCTCCTTCCAGTTGCGCTTTTGACTTGTTAATTGGTAAATGCTAATTTCTGGTTTCCCCTTACCGTTAAAAGCTCAAAACTTTATATTTTACGAGGTCTAATGACATAAGGTGCAGCTACCGCTCGGGCGAGCGCTGCGGAGTCCAGGCTGGCATCGGGCCTGTAAACTCCCGCCCAAACAGCAAACAGATTATTTGCTAACTCCACAATTGTTGCATCGCTGCCAATTTCCCAGACTGAGGGTTCTCGGCCTTCGGCCTTCGGCAGCGATTTAACTGCTGCCGAAGATACTTGTCGCCATTCTACAGGAATCGCAGCAGCACCGTTGTACGCTCCCGACAAAGCTCCCGTCAAAGCGCAGGTAAGTTGTCCGGTGATGCCGGTGCGGGCCGCCCGCACCACTGACAAGCGTAAGTCTTCTGGGGTGTTCAAGAAGCAGTAGAAAGCTAGGGCAATGGGAATGAAATTTCCAGGGTTGACAATTGACTCGGTTTGTAATTTTTTCTTGCCCTCGCCCTGTCTTTCTCGCAAAGCTGTGGCGCTTTTGCACAGGTGAGTTGCGGCTGTTTCTAAATCGGCTCCCTTTTCTAGTAGTATTTGTACTTGCAGCAGCAGCTCTGTTAAGGCATTATCTGTTTTGACGTAGGCAATTGTTTGCTCGATCGCTGTGGCGGGGTCAAGTTTTTCTTTGAGAGCTCGGGCGATCGCATATTCCACTGCTAAAATTGCTGTTTCCCATTCTGGGTTGTTTTCGTTGGACCAAACCTCTATCGCCAGCATGATTTTTTCATGCAGCTTGGCTTTATTTTCGTGAAAAAACATCGCCGCAGGCAGCGCCGCCACAGCAGCTTCACAAGGGTTAAGGATGCTTTCAAACTCAGCGCTTCCCCGATGGTAGGTTTCCGACTTGGCAAATGCTTCCCAAGTATCGCGCCAATCTTTTAAATCTAAACCGCTACACCGAATTAAACTTTGAGCGCACGCTACCGCAAGTCTCCCGGATGCGGATGAGTCTTTGCCACTTGGGACGTTACTGTTGACAGAATTCAACGCCAATGTTGCGCCACTTACGGTCAGTTGTTGGTGTTTAGTCAGCGGTAAAATCGGCTCCAAGTCTTCTGTTTGGGGGAGAATACCCACGAGTTGCCTTTGGTACTGCAGGCCTATAGAGTCTCCTAAAACTGCCCCCAGGATGGTTCCTTGAAACTTGCTCAACAGGGAATGCCGCATTTGAATTTAACTCAAGTTGTTAGTAATTGGTAATTTATAATTTATAATTTTTTCTGGTATCCTTTTTTACGCAAGTTTTGTAATTAATTGGACTTAGACCCAAACATATAAGGGCTGGTTTTCGATCTAAAACCTGCCCTCATCCGATCGCTACAATCGGTAAATTTTTAATTTTTAATCAGGTAACTAACTAGAGCTTGCAGCCCCAGCAGGTAACTTTCCGGGCCAAAACCGCTGATTTGCCCGATCGCCACCGCTGCGATAAACGAGTGGTGCCGAAAAGCTTCCCGCCGGTAAATATTGCTCAGATGAACTTCTACCGCAGGGATATTCACCGCGGCGATCGCGTCTCTAATTGCCACACTCGTATGAGTGTAAGCTCCAGCATTAATCAATAAGCCTTGGTGCTGCCCTAACATCGAGTGAATGGCATCCACCAATACCCCTTCATGATTCGACTGCTGAATTGAGACTTTCACCTGGAGGGCTTGCGCTTCTCGTTCTAGCAACTTGTTGATATCATTTAAAGTCGCAGAACCGTAAACTCCAGGTTCTCGCTGACCCAATAGATTCAGATTCGGGCCGTGAAGTACCAGGATATTTAACAATTTTAAAATTTCCAGCGCAACAAAAATTTTGAGATTTTTGACATGGGATTTAGAACCAGTCTGCAACCTCAAAGCTCAAAGCTCAAAGCTCAAACTTGCAACCCAGTGCCGACTATCGGCGATTTCTCGGTTGGTTGACAGGAATACGAATCGGTTCGAGTTCCGGTTGAGCTTCTGGATTCAGCAATCCTTCTATCAGCTTGCGAACCCATTCTTTAATTTGTTCCAGCACCTTTTCAATGTCTTCCATTGAACGGATAGCTCCTTTTTTTATAGTCTAGATTGCTAAACCGACGGCTAAATACCTGAAAATAAGCAAGCACGACTTTGAAACCAAAGGTCAAACTTGCTTTCTCGCTTGCTGGTTGTTTTGAGCAATGGAGAGAGTCAGTATATTGGCCAATCAGTCTTATCTTCTTATCATAACGAATCTTTACAGATAATCAAGAGGCAAGGGGAAAATTGCGGAATTATCTCGGAGTATAGAGTGTTAAATAAAGCTTAAGCTTACGGCTGACTGTTGACAATTGACAAATCGTGGGATATTTTATACGATTTTGCCAACAATAATTTACGCCGGAGCCGATCGAGCGCCGTACAGCTACTCAGATGCCGAATCCAATCGCGGCCTCGGGCATCGCCAAAGCGGTATTCAAAACTTTCTGCGTCGCCGTGGGGGTCCGCTAAACCGACATAAACCAGTCCGACAGGTTTAGCATCTGTGCCGCCTCCAGGCCCGGCGATGCCTGTAATGCTCAATCCCCAATCGGTATTGAGCCGATCGCGAACTCCCGCAGCCATGTGTTTTGCCACTTGGTGGCTGACTGCCCCAAATTCGGCTAAATCTTGCCGATTAACACCTAATAATCCTTCCTTAACCCGATTGTCGTAAGAAATAATCCCGCCTAAAAAGTAGCAAGAACTGCCGGGAACACCAGTCAGCATCGCCCCCAATCCTCCTCCGGTGCAGGATTCAGCCACGCTGAGAGTTTGCCCCGCATCGAGCAACAATTGGCCCGCAGTCGAAGCGAGGGTATCGCTATCAGCACCGTAACAGTCTAAGCCGGCAATTTGCCGCAACTGTTGTTCGATCGGCTCAATCAAGTTTGAAGCAGCCACGGACGACTCCGCGCGGGCCGAAATCCGCAGTTTGACTTCGCCGTGATTGGCGTAGGGAGCCACAGTAGGATTAGTTAAATTGAGAAAACTATCTACTTTTTCGGCCAATGCCGACTCAGCAATGCCCCAAAATTTTAATGTGCGGCTGTAAATAGTTGCGCTGCACCAGCCGCCGTTTTTCAGGTAAGGAACGGCAGTTTCTCGCCACATCAAGTGCATTTCCGCCGGTACGCCGGGAAATGTCATTAGTGTCACGTTGGGAATCGGCTGCCAAATAATCCCCGGTGCAGAACCGCTGCGATTCGGTAGAATGTCCGCACTTTCTGGAATTAAAGCTTGTTTCCGGTTGCTGGGACTCATAGTACGTCCCCGCTGGGCGAATTTGTATTCGATATCTGCGATAATTTCCGGCTTTTCTATTAAGGGAACCCCAAAAAAATCGGCGATCGTTTCGACTGTGAGGTCGTCTGGTGTGGGGCCGAGACCTCCGGTGAAGAGCAAAAGCTGCGATCGGCCCACGGCGATTTCTAAAACTTGTTTGATACGTTTTGGATTGTCCCCCACTACTGTTTGATAGTAGTGAGGTATTCCCAGACTCGCTAATTCTTTGGCTAAAAACTGGGCATTGCTATTAAGAATATCCCCTAACAACAATTCAGTGCCAACACAAATAATTTCAGCAACCATTCAATTTTAGATTTTAGATTTTGGATTTTAGATTGGGGAATTGGGCATTGGCAATTGGGAATTGGGCATTGGTAATTGGGAATTGGGCATTAGAAATTATTTTTCTTCCTTCTTCCTTCTTCCTTCTTCCTTCTTCCTTCACCTAGCGTGTCTCCAAACTTTCCAGCTAGCATATCCCAGCAAACTTGTCGCACCCATAGCGTAAATTACGCCGCTCGGAAGCGAAAAAGCTAGGGCTAAACTTCCCACCCACAGTGTCAGCGAGTAAATAAATAAAACCGCAAATCGATGGGATAGTCCGGCTTGTAGAAGTCGGTGGTGGAGGTGGCGCTTGTCAGCAATAAACGGTGACTTGCCGTTGCGAAGTCGATCGAGAATCACGGCCGACATATCTAAAATCGGTACAGCTAAAATTAAATATGGCAGCAACACAGAAGTAACAGCCGTAGTTTTAACCAACCCAATTACTCCCACTCCAGCGAGAGTAAACCCGATAAAATAAGCCCCGCCATCTCCCATAAAGATTTGAGCCGGATTGAAGTTGTAGCGCAGAAATCCCAAGGCCCCGCCAGCTAAAGCCGCTGCAATTAGGGCCGCGGCTGGTTGGTGCATCGACAGACTGACAATCAGCATCACAACTGCTGCAATCCCTGAAACTCCCGCAGCTAAACCGTCCAAACCGTCAATCCAGTTGATGGCGTTGGCCATGCCGACGAGCCAAATCACGGTAATTGGCAAGCTCAGCCAGCCAATATCTGTCAGTCCCAGGGAGGGAACTGTGAGAAACTCAATTTTTACCCCTGCCATCCAAGCGATGCTGGATACGCCAATTTGCATGAGCAAGCGTTTTAAGGCCGACAGGGAAAATAAGTCGTCTGCTAAACCGATGAGGAAGAATCCGATGCCGCCGAGGGTGACTCCCCAAATTTCGTATTCGTCTTTGGGGTTGAGAACTTGACCGCTAGCATCAATGAAGCCTCCTGAAAGCCAGACAAATAAGAGGGCACTGAGAGTGCCGAGAAAGATGGAAACTCCTCCCAAGCGCACCATCGGGCGCTTGTGGACTTTTCGCTCGCCTGGCCGATCGACTCGCCCGCTTTTGAGACCAATTTTTTTGACTATTGGCGTACTCCAGAGGACGACGATCGCAGAAATCAGAAAAGCTACTACGTGGTACAGATACTGGTACGGCATCTGAAATCAATTTTAAATAGTGCGGGGCAATTAGTCTGTCAGGCAGAGTCTACTACATTTCAGATGGCTTATAACAAGGAAACATCTTGAAGAGCGACTGGGGGTTTGGGAGTCGGAGATTTGCCGCAATGGCAGTTGCCCTGGGGCGAATTGTCAGGTTTTTCATTCATAACTCTCGAATTAACGATTTGAAATATCGACTCTTTCGCGAGCAAAAAATTGGATATTTGGCGAGCGGGCCCAGTTGATCGGTATCCTTGGCAACCTACAAATACCGTTATTCAAACCAGCCCCGCCCGACAAATATCTTTACTAAAAACCGTCTTGGCGATCGATATTTTTGGTGAAAACCGCTTGTCAATATCGCTACAGGCAACTCTCAATCTTTTCCTGCTCTTTTACCCTTTTACCCGTACACTTCCAACTACCAATTCCCCATTGCCGATCAGGAAAATTAAGCTAATGCCGGCACTTTCAAGTACAAGTGGGGATATAAGGGGAAGCGATCGCACAGTACCGCTACTCGACGCAGGCAGTCGGCGGCGACGCTTTCATCATCTGGATTTAGCAGTCGATCGGCAATAATATTGCCAATCTCGGTAAATTCTGCTGTTCCCATTCCCCTGGTGGTCATCGCCGGCGAACCGAGTCTCAAACCGCTGGTGACAAAGGGCGATGCCGGATCGAAAGGCACGGTATTTTTATTAGCAGTAATATTCACACCGCTGACTAATTGGTCTGCTTGCTTGCCTGTCATGTTTACCGATCGCAAATCAACTAGCATTAAGTGATTGTCCGTGCCGCCGGAAACGAGTTTTAAACCCCGCTGCTGCAACCGTTCCGCTAAAGCGCGCGCATTTTCAATTACTTGACCGGAATAAGTTTTAAATTCAGGCTTTAATGCTTCGCCGAAAGCTACTGCTTTGCCCGCAATCACGTGTTCTAAGGGGCCACCTTGAGTGCCCGGGAAAACAGCTTTGTCGAACTTTTTGCCTAATTCCGGGTCATTGGTCATAATCAAGCCACCGCGGGGGCCCCGCAGGGTTTTGTGAGTGGTGGTGGTGACGGCGTGACAGTGGGGGAGGGGGTTGGGGTGGTGCCCTGTGGCGACCAACCCGGCGATGTGGGCGATGTCGGCGAGCAGGTAGGCTCCGATTTCGTCGGCGATCGCTCTAAACTTCTCAAAGTCGATAATTCGCGAATATGCTGAATAGCCGCAAATTAGCAATTTCGGTCGGTTTTCTTTTGCCAGTGCCAAAATTTCGTCGTAGTCGAGCTGTTCTGTTTCTTGGCTGACGCCGTAGTGAAAAGCTTTGAACCATTTGCCGGATACGTTGACCGGCGAACCGTGGGTCAAGTGTCCGCCGTGGGACAAATCCATGCCCATAATTCCGTCTCCTGGTTCCAGCAGGCTCAAAAACACTGCAAAGTTGGCTTGAGCGCCGGAGTGGGGTTGGACGTTGGCGTGAGCGGCTCCAAATAGCTGTTTGGCCCGGTCGATCGCGATTTGCTCGATGCCGTCAATAAATTCGCAGCCGCCGTAGTAGCGTTTCGCTGGCAGTCCTTCGGCGTATTTATTTGTCAGCACTGAGCCTTGAGCTGCCATTACCGCGCTTGAGGTAAAGTTTTCGCTGGCGATGAGTTCTAGGTGGTCTCGCTGCCGCTGGAGCTCTTGCCCGATTAAATCGGCAATTAGCGGATCGGTTTTGGAAAGGAATTCTAAGTTAGTGTCCGTCACAATAATCAACCTCTTGACAGTTTTGGGATTGGGAATTGAGGATCTTATACCGTACTACGGATTTCGCACCATTGACATAAATATTACGTTGTGTTCAGGTTAAGCCGTTTGTCCCTAACTGCTGACATACAATGAAATTACTGGTGTGAAACCTGCCGGAGGTATCAAATGTTAGTCATTTTAATGGAAAATCAGATGCTTGCCCCTCAGTGTGTTTGCCAAAGTTGTTTGCTGGCCGATCGCACCGGCCAACCGCGCTGGAACGGTGGAGAGCTTCGCTGCGGTCATCGAGTTGCTAAACCTACGGAAAATTTGCCCGATCGGTACGAGTGTCAAATGGGCTTCGTCATTGCCAATATTAAATAAGAAAGCCTGCCGTTGGTTGTTGAGGCTGCTCCCCGCTGAGTGAAAAGCAAGTTCCGGCAGAGTCGAAACACAAACCCTGCTGCTGCGTTATCCTGAGTTTAATGGAATTCATAGTTAATCGATCGACTCAGGAGAGTTCATTATGACTTGGCGCGGATCTACAACTGTTCCAGACCGGATTTTTGCTTCTTTGCCTTATTTGCTCCCGTTGATTGACGGGCTTACCTTTGGCGCGTTTCTGTTTAGACAGTTTCCTGTCCTGCAACTGTTGTTTATACCGCTAGCTCCTTTGATGGAACTTTATAGGTTGCCATTTGCTAGCTTGATTATCTTCTTTGCCCTGTATTTAGGAGTAGTTAGAAACGAAAACATCAGTCACTTCATTCGTTTTAATGCGATGCAGGCGATTCTTTTAGACATTGTTTTGATGCTGTGCGGTCTGGTTTTGCCGATTTTTTCTAAAGGCTTGCAAGTCGCATTTATTGCGGAAACTCTGTATAACATGGTGTTTTTGGGCGCTTTGGCTGCATTTGTCTATGCAGTCGTGCAGTCGCTTTTGGGACGCTATGCAGAGATTCCTCCGCTTTCGGATGCTGTTTATATGCAGGTTCGTTAGTCAGTTGGCAGTTGGCAGTTGACAGTTGACAGTTGTTGGAGATAATTACCAATTACCCATTACCCATTACCCATTTCTAATAACTACTGTATTTTCAAGACTGCCGATGCCTTCAATTTCGATGCGGACTCGATCGCCTATTTGTAGCGGCCCTACCCCTTGCGGCGTTCCAGTCAGTATCACATCGCCTGGAATTAGGGTCATTACTTGACTGATGTAGGAGACGAGAAAGTCTGGCGAAAATACCATGCGATCGATCTGGGATGACTGTACCGGTCGCTCGCTCTCATTGACAAAAGTCTGCAATTGTGCAGCCGGACTCAGTTCGCGAACAATCCAAGGCCCCAAGGGACAAAAAGTATCGAACCCTTTGGCCCTGGCCCACTGGTTGTCCCGCTTTTGCAAATCTCTAGCTGTTACGTCATTGGCGATCGTATAGCCCCAAATTTTGCTGTGTGCTTGTTCGGGAGTGCAGTTGCTACTATGTTCGCCAATTACCAGGGCCAATTCTCCCTCGTAATCTACCCTTTCCGACTGCTGCGGATAGCGAATCGCTGCACCTGCTGGGATGACAGCACTCGGAGGTTTGAAAAACAGCAGGGGTTCTTCGGGTACTGGGGTTCCCATCTCGGCGGCGTGATCGACATAATTTTTGCCTACGGCTACAATTTTTGAGGGAGAGCACGGGGCGAGAATTTGGTAAGTATCTGGTGAAAGTTCCAAATCGGTTGGTTGTCCTTGTAACCAGGGCGGTGCATCAAATACTTGAACGCTGTGGCCCAGTTGCAGTAAACCGTAATGGATGTGTCCTTGTGTTGTTTTAACTCGAACGTAGCGCTGGGCCATAGTATTTTAGATTTTAGGTTTTAGATTCTAGATTCTAGATTCTAGATTAAGAGGATATAGGCATAATTGCGGAAAATTAATTTGTTTATGCCCGTTTAAGATTTTTGCTGTATTATTTTTAACCCGCTTTCCGTGCAAATTCCGTGCAGCGGTTTGTCCCAGGAGTCAACTGGTAGCTGGGGGATCGAGGCAAATTCAAAGATAATGCCGATCGTAACTTTTGATTCCCACTCAGCTAAACTGAGCATTCGATCGTAATAGCCGCCGCCGTAGCCCAAGCGATAGCCGCGAACATCGCAGCCTACTGCGGGTACGAGCATTAAATCTACTTCTGAGCAGTCTATTTTCGGAGCATCCGGCAGGGGTTCGAGTATACCGTAAGCTCCAGTATGTAAAGCATCTCCGGGCTGCCAGATGTGCCAGGATAGCTCTTTGCCGACACAGCGGGGAAATCCCCATTTGCGGGGAGTTACAAATAGGGGACTTAAATCTGGTTCTTGGCGACAACTGAAGTAGGCGAGGATTGTTTTTGCTTGGGTGAATAGGGGCGAGTTTTGGAGATGATTGCAGAGGCGATCGCTCTTTTGTCTCCATTCTTGTGCTGATAGGGATTTGCGGGTGTTGAGGAGCGATCGTCTTAATTCAGTTTTAGTTAATGAAGGTTCAGCCGTATTCATATTTCATATTAAATCCGTATTCAATAGGCGTGACTTAAACCTACTTATGTAAGGTAAGGCGCAGCTTACCAGTTGATTTTATTCGGCGATGTCTTCGGAACTTGTCAATTTAAGCACTTTCCTCGATTAAATTTGCTTCCGCATCCCGGCGTCTGGCTATACCTTGTTAAATGCTTCTACCCACCCAAATCGGTTTCATTTACCGGATTTATTCAGCAATTCCACGTACATCTTTTTTCGGCAATAAATCCCGAATTGCACGCATTTCCCGGCGGTTTCCCCCCCTACTCGTGCGGCGATCGAACACCAAACTTACCACTCCTCCCTGAACATCTGCTGGCAATTCTTCAAAACCGGGAAAGACCTTTTTTGTCAGATTGTAAAACTTCGGTACTGTTACGACATTAAACACTGCCCAGGCTAATTCGCAAGAAACCATAATATTTTGAACACTCAACCTACTGCCAAAGTAATTTGAACCTGAGAACCTGCCCCTGGTGCCGGTCGATTGGTATGATTTCTTAGTTCCCCTCTGGGAGAACAAGAGGTAAGTGTAATAGCGGTTTCAACTGCCGACTATTGTCAGTGAATTATCACCCTAACTTGTATAATTTATTAGTGCCAGAAGGCGGATTGGTTTGTGTAGGATAGGTTGCAACTGCCGACTATTATCTAATGAGGTTTCTAACCCGCATTTAGTATTATTCTCAAAAAAACCGGTTTCTTGAAGAAACCGGGTTTTTCACACTTACGCGGCGTGTTGTCGATACCACTCAATCGTATTTTTCAACCCTTCCTTAAACTTAATTTCCGCAACAAAACCAAACTTTTCCTTAGCCCTTTGGGTATCCAAACAGCGGCGCGGCTGACCGTTAGGTTTGTCTGTTTCCCAAACAATTTCTCCTTCAAATCCCATCAATTCGCAAATCGTTTCCACTAAATCGCGAATTTTAACTTCGCTATTCGTTCCCAAATTAACCGGGTCAGGTTCACTGTAATCTTGCGTCGCCATCACAATTCCCCGGGCGGCATCTGTGGAATACAAAAACTCGCGGCTAGGGCTGCCGTCGCCCCAAACTGACAGTGTTTTGTCTCCCCTTTGTTGCGCTTCGTGGACTTTGCGAATTAATGCGGGGATGACGTGGGAACTTTTCGGGTCAAAGTTATCTTCCGGGCCGTATAAATTGACTGGTAGCAAGTAGATACCGTTGAATCCGTACTGCTGGCGGTAGGATTGCAGTTGCACTAATAAGGCTTTTTTGGCAATTCCGTAAGGTGCGTTAGTTATCTCTGGATAGCCGTTCCAGAGGTCATCTTCTTTAAAAGGAACTGGGGTCAAGTTGGGATAAGCGCAAATCGTTCCGACGCAGACAAATTTTTCGACTCCTGCTTCGTAGGCGGCGTGGATTAGTTGCGCGCCCATCATCAAATTGTCGTAAAATAATTCAGCGGGTTTGAGTTGGTTTAAACCGATGCCGCCGACGTGGGCGGCGAGGTGAATGATGATATCTTGTTTGTCGGCAGCGCGCTTGCAGTTTTCCATAACGCGGAGGTCGCAGTCGATCGATCTAGTCACCGAAATTTTATCAGCATCGGCCCCTGCTTTCACTAACTGGTCGATTACCTGACGGCCCAAGAAACCGGCGCCGCCCGTGACTAGAATGCGTTTGCTGCCTAAATCCAAGCTTGTCATAATTTTAGCCTCGGGATTTTGAATAAGGGTCGATCGACAATTTCAATTCTAAAATTGTTGCTTTAGCCAAAAAAGCTTTCAGCTACAGGACGAGGTTACCCGCAAATCTGTTTTAGCTGCTGCTGATAGGAACAATTTGCTCCGTGCACACCCGAAAGTTAGATCTGGGAGCCGCGACTCCTCAACTATCATTTTAATGTTTTTTTTAGCCCGCACAGCCGAAAATTTTGCGAGCAATTAAGCTGGTTCTTTGAATGCCATCGCGGGCTAATAGCTTCAACAATCCTCTCATCAGTTGTGAACTCTGTGTAGGGGCAATCCCCGGCGCGAGGCAGCCTTTCGCCAATGGGGGTAGACACGGGGTACTACCCCTACAAACTGTTCCCAGTGACCGCTTTGTTTAGCGGCTCAATCAAATCCGTTGCCCGAACCCCGACCTTGCTGGTCTAAAGCTTTCATGTCAGCATCTACCATTAAATGTACTAACTCCTGAAAAGTTACAGAAGGTTCCCAATTTAATTGCTGGCGCGCCTTAGTCGAATCGCCAATTAACAGTTCGACTTCTGCAGGACGCAAGTAGCGTTCGTCAAACTCCACATATTTTTGCCAATCTAAATTGACGTAAGTAAAAGCCAAATCGAGAAATTCCTTAATGGAATGGGTCTCGTTAGTAGCAATGACATAATCGTCAGGCTTGTCTTGTTGCAGCATCAGCCACATCGCCCGCACGTAGTCTTTAGCATAGCCCCAGTCGCGCTTGGCATCGAGATTGCCCAAGTAAAGTTTTTTCTGCTTGCCTGCGACTATTCTGGCCAAGGCGCGAGTAATTTTGCGAGTTACAAAAGTTTCGCCGCGGCGGGGAGATTCGTGATTGAACAAGATGCCGTTGCAGGCAAAAAGTCCGTAAGATTCGCGATAATTTACTGTTTGCCAGTGACCGTAAACTTTGGCGCAGGCGTAAGGACTTCTGGGATAAAAAGGAGTTGTTTCCTTCTGCGGAACTTCCTGCACCAAACCAAACATTTCCGAAGAACCTGCTTGATAGAACCGCACTTCTATGCCGGTGCGGCGCTGATAGTCCCGAATTGCTTCTAGCAGGCGCAATACTCCCATTCCTACTGTGTCAACCGTATATTCCGGCGAGTCAAAACTGACTCGAACGTGAGATTGAGCGCCTAAGTTATAAATTTCTACCGGCTGAACTTCTTCCAAGATGCGGCGGAGAGTGGTGCCGTCTGTCAAGTCGCCGTAGTGTAAAAACAGGCGCGCCCCCTCGCTGTGAGGATCGACATAGATGTGGTCAATTCGATCGGTATTAAAACTAGAACTGCGGCGGATAATGCCGTGAACTTCATATCCTTTCTCTAACAGTAATTCGCTCAAGTAGGAGCCGTCTTGACCTGTAATACCTGTTATTAGCGCTCGCTTGCGTTGCGTCATCTGATTTTCCTTTGACAGGCTGTGTTAATTCACTTCGGAATTTCCGGGCAGAGGCTCTTGTTGCCTGCCGGTGGTATTCTCAAGCTCTACGTTAACTCACAATTCTTCAAGCGGCATCAAGAAACTGTTTCGTTTTGGTAAATAGTTTGCCGCTTGCTGTCAGTAGTCAGCATCAGTGGTCAGTAACAAACAAAACTAACTACCGATTGCTGACTGCGGACAAAAATTAGTATGCGCCGTTATTTTTGGGAAAAATCACAACTCCAATTGTTTTGAAAACAATCCACATATCCATCCACAGGTTTTTGTCATTAGCGTAATAGAGGTCGATTTGGACTCGGCGGGGATAGGGAATGTCGTTGCGACCGGACACTTGCCACAAGCCTGTAATTCCAGGCCTGATGGTAAGAATTTTGTTGATGTGACGGCCGTATCTCGGCAGTTCTTCTTCAACTAAAGGTCTCGGTCCGACGACACTCATATCTCCTTTTAAAACATTCCAAAACTGGGGAAACTCGTCTAAACTGGTCATTCGTAAAAATCTTCCAATCCAGGTAATCCGAGGGTCTTGTTTCAGCTTGAAATTGTCCTCAAACTCTTGACGCAAATGCGGAGATTTTTCCATGATTTCCAGCAATATGTCGTCCGCATTTTCCACCATCGTTCTGAATTTAAGGCAATAAAACATTTTACGGTTTTTGCCTACTCGTTCCTGTACGTAAAAAATAGGCCCGGACGAGCTTAAGGCAATAGAGAGAGCCAAAAGCAGGTAAACCGGAGCAAACAGGATCAGAACCGATAAGGAAAACAGGATGTCAAATAACCGCTTGAAAAATTCTCCGTCGAGGCTCTGTAGAGAACGACTTATGCGTCTATCTCCTTGCAGGACAGGCCCAAAACCGCGTCTCGCGATCGCTCGAATTACCTTGCCGGAGATTAGTTGGCTGTCGGCAGTCATCTTACTCCTTCACTTCACACCACACACAGTCCTGATCATAAAGCCTCAAGACGCTTTGTTCTCTGAATTATGTTTCCAATACTCAATTTTCTGCATTCAGAAGGCTTCAAAAGGCACAATGCAAGGGAAGTTGAAGGCTTCTGAAGGCAGAAGGAATAAGAAACAGGGCTTCTCAAAGCAGAAGGAAGAGGGCACAAGGCACTTATGCAGAGTGCTTCTGAAGGCACTTATGCAAAAGGCAGAAGGAAAATTTTCCGACTTCCTCACTCTCGGGCTCTCGGGCTCTGCCACCTTCAAGTCCCAGACTTGGTAAAATCGCAGGATTGAAATTCCTGATAGCAGCGTCCCACAAAAGCTAGATAGCGCTGCCCAAAGACTTCCGGGGCAAACTGTTGAGCGCGCAACCTGGAGATTTCTGGCTCAAATTTGCCTTGCAACTGCTCAAATTCCTTGACAGCTTCGACTAATGCTGCTGGGGTTTGGGAGGAAAAAAATAAACCAGTCCCTGTCTCTGGGTGTTGGCGAATGTCGAGCACTGTCTCCAAAGCGCCCCCTGCTGCATAGGCAATTACCGGCGTTCCGCAAGCTTGAGCCTCTACCAAAGCTATGCCAAAATCTTCGCAAGCAGCATAGACAAAGGCTTTCGCCTCTGCCATATACTTTTCAACTATTTCGGCCGGCTGCCAGCCGAGCACTTGCACGTTAGGTTTGGCGAGAAGCCGAATCATTTCTAATTCTGGCCCGGTGCCGATGACAATTAGAGTATGCCCGAGTTGATTGAATGCTTGGACGATCGCGCTAACGTTTTTGTAACTTACCAACCGGCAAACTGTGACGTAAAAATCTTTTTTTTGTCGCATCAAGGAAAATCTATCGATATTTACGGGCGGATAAATCACCCGGGCCCGCCGCCGATAGCACCGCCAAATTCGGCGCGCCGTGTGTTGGGAGTTGGCGATGAAATAATCGACGCGGTTGGCAGAAATTACGTCCCACTGCCGCAGTCGGTGCAACAAATATCGCGTCAGCAGGCCCGGGATGCCCCGTCCGGCTTTGCTGCTGCGCAAATAGTCAAAAGTTAAGTCCCAAGCGTAGCGCATGGGTGTGTGACAGTAGCAGACGTGCAATTGCTGAGGACTGGTGAGGATGCCTTTGGCGACGGCGTGGGACGATGAGAGGATGATGTCGTATTGTCGCAAATCTAGTTGTTCGATCGCGATCGGCAGCAAAGGCAAATATTTTTGGACGCCGCTGCGGGCTGCGGGAAAGTGCTGCAAAAATGTTGTGCCAATCTGCCGCCCGAAAAGATAGCTTTCGGGATTGGTCGATTCAAAGTCGATGAGGGCATAGACATCTGCCTCGTCTACGTGTTTGAGGATTTCCTGCACTACGAGTTCTGAACCGCCAGTAGCTAAGGGCGTCAACCATTCGTGAACTAGGGCGTATTTGAGTTTTTTCACTTGTTATGTAGCCGATCGAACGATGTGTTAGCGCCAGTTCTGTCAATATTAATCTTACTGAGGGATCGCTGACGCACCTTCGAGCCATCAACCGGGTTTCTACGTAGATATCTAGATCGAACCAAGGATTTGTGAAATCAACGGCGGTGCTGTGAAATCAGAGACAGCCAAACCGCAATCTGCGACAACGATTCCTCCAATTGTTGACAAGAAATACTATTAGGCGGAATACTGAAGGTGATTTGCCAGCCCCTAAACCTGCGGAACGGGCGATCGGCTCAATGTGGTGTGAGGAAAAAATGTCGAAATTTTTGTGGAAGGGACTTTTAGTTAGTCCCGCTGTATTGGCAGCAACTTTAGTCGTATCTGCGACGGCGCTAGCAGCAGAGCAACCTGTAGAAATTGCCGCGACAGGTCAAGCTCATCAATTGCAATTACCCGCTGCTGCAACCGAGGCTGCCAAGTCTGAGACGGCAGCGGTTACAGCCGAACCAGCCCCACTAGCCAGCAACTTGACTGTTGAGACTATTGATGAGAAAGAAACTGCGAACCTCTACGAGGGCTTGGCTAACGAGCCGATCCCCCCAGTTGCCGAACAAGCAAAAGCACCCGAAAACGCAGTTGCAGCAGATTTAAGCGAAACCAAACCCGCAGTCGCGCCCGCAAACTTAAGTGCCCAACAACCTGTCCCGGAGCAAATCCCCGCAGTCGCCCCCGCAAACTTAAGCGAAACGCAACCCGCCGTTGCACCCGCTAATTTAAACGCAGAAAAACCGATCGCGCAACCCGAACAAATTTCCCAATCGACCGATCCAAGTGCCCAACCTCAAGCACAGTCGAATCTTTTAGAACAAATCAACCAATACAGCGCAGAAGACAGCAGCAGCGAAGATCCGGCCGGTCAAGTAACTTCTGTTTCGCAACTTTCCGACGTTCGACCCACCGATTGGGCTTTTCAAGCTTTGCAATCCCTAGTCGAGCGCTACGGTTGTATAGCTGGCTATCCTGACGGCACTTTCCGAGGCAACCGCGCGATGACTCGCTACGAGTTTGCAGCCGGTTTAAATGCGTGTTTGGATAAAGTTAGCGAACTGATTCAAGGCGGTTCGAGAAATCTGGCGACGCGAGAAGATTTGGCTTCTGTGCAAAGGTTGCAAGAAGAATTTGCGGCGGAATTGGCAACTTTGCGCGGCAGAGTCGATGTTTTGGAAGCGCGCGCCTCTGAATTAGAAGCAAATCAGTTTTCAACTACAACTAAACTCAACGGCGAAGTAATATTTGCTTTGACGGGTATCGCCGGAGGAGAGGATGCCGAAGGTCGCGAAGCTGATAAAACGACGGCTTTTGGCAGCAGGGTTCGTCTCAATTTTGACACCAGTTTTTCTGGAGAAGATTTGCTGAGAACTCGACTGCAAGTTTTGAATCTGGGTTCGTTTTCTACTAATAATACGAAAACCGCTGAAGGGGAATTGCGGTTTAATGCCGGGCCTTTTGGCGAGGCTAGCAATACTGTAGGTTTAGATGCGCTGCTTTACCAATTCCCTCTAGGCAAAAGCACTACTGTAATTCTAGAAGCCAACGCCGGCGCGGCTGACGATTTTACCAACACAGTCAACCCTTACTTTGACGGAGACGGCGGCAGCGGTGCTCTTTCTAACTTCGGTACTCGCAACCCGATTTACTATTTGACTGGCGGTTCTGGCATCGCTCTGCGGCATCAGTTTGGGGAAAAACTCGAGCTGAGTTTGGGATATTTGGCCGGCAACGCCGCGAACCCGACGCGGGGTAACGGTTTGTTCAACGGTTCTTACGGCGGTTTGGCTCAGTTGACTTTCAAACCGAACGACAACATGGCTTTAGGTTTAACTTACGTTAATTCCTACAACTTCGTTACCGGTACCGGCAGCAACGCTTCTAATTTCCCGGTGCGTCTCGGTTCCTTCGGGCTCGACAGCGATAGCAATCTGCCAGTTTCTAGCAATTCCTACGGCGCGCAAGCTTCGTGGCGGTTGAACCGGAGATTTGCAATTGGCGGTTGGGCGGGTTACACCAACCAGCGCATTTTATCGAACTTGGCTACTCCTACCGGTTCTGTGCAGCGGGGGGATCAAAAAATCTGGAACTGGGCAGTTACTTTGGCTTTTCCCGATTTGTTGAAAGAAGGAAATGTGGCGGGGATTCTGGTAGGTATGGAGCCGCGGGTGACGAGTTCTACTAATCGGACTTTGCCGGAAGATAAGGATACTTCGCTGCACGTTGAAGGTTTCTATCAGTTTAAGTTGAGCGACAATATTTCTGTCACTCCTGGTGTGATTTGGCTGACTGCTCCCGACCACAATAAGGATAATTCTGATTTGGTGATTGGGGTGATCAGAACGACGTTTACTTTCTAGAAGCAGCCCTTGGGGATTTTAGATTTTAGATTTTAGTCCTGGACGCACAAATACCAAAGAAACCGGGTTTTTACCAGTTTTAAAGGTCGGGATACAGTATTTTCGCCATCAAAACCCGGTTTCTGACCACCCGTGCGTAAGTCCTAGATTTTAGATTTTAATCTAAAATCTAAAATCTAAAATTCTCCGGGCTTGGGTTTAATGTTTCAACAGAAACGACCAGCTTTAGCAAAAGCTGGTCTGCACAAATAGTTAAATCCGTTGTGTTCCCACAGTGTTTTTCTCACAGTGAGGAAACCCAAGTTGCACGTTTCTTTGCAAAGGGTTCTAAAACAAATATCATCTCTCTTAAGCGGTATTATAACAATAATACTTAATTATTTGTAATAAAACTTTACATTACAGCTAATTTTAATTTTCAGGGGCGATCGCTTTTCGGTCACTTTGTATAATCCAACCTGGATTCAAAAACCCGGTTTCTGCCTGGAACGATCGCTGCCAAGCCTGTTATTTTGTCTAAAAACCTGGTTCCGATTGCCGATCGCCTTTTATCACTTTATATAATCATGCCGGAGCTTGCTGCGGTCTACCCCAGACAATCCGCTCCTGCTTGTATACAACCATACCAGGTTTTGCGCCTTTCGGCTTGTATACATATTTCGGTTCTGTATAAACCACGGGGACTTGTTCGCTGTGGCGGGCGCGACTGTAATAAGCAGTCATGTCTGCGGCAAATTGCAAATCAGTTTCTTCAGCCACAGTACCGGGTTTGAGACGCAGCAAAGCGTGGCTTCCGGGAATCTCTAGGGTGTGGAACCACAAGTCGTAGTCGTTGGCGGTGCGAAAAGTGAGTTGGTCGTTTTGGCGGTTGTTGCGCCCGATTAACAATTCAAAGCCGCTGGGAGTTTGGTAGCGGTGAAATTCGATCGCAGCATTTTTGTCGGTACTGCGGTAATCTGGTACATCCAGATATTTTTGCTGGATCAGTTCTTCGCGGATTTCGGCGAGGGTTTGCAAATCTTGGGTGTTGCGGTAGGTTTCCAATACCGAAAGTGCGGCTTCAACTTGTTCTAAATAGTCGATTTCTTCCTGTACGGCGGCTAATAAAGGTTCTACTGCTATGCGAGCTCTTTTAAGTTTTTGGTGTTTTTTGTAGAGGGCTTGAGCGTTTTGAACGGCGTTTTTTTCCGGGTTTAGGGGAATGATAACTGGTTTTTCGGTTTCAAAGTCGGGGAGAGAAATTGATTTCATTCCCGGTTCCCAATGCTGCAAATTTGCCATCAGCAAGTCGGCTTGGGATTTGTGGATGTCGGCGTCTGCGGATTGCTGTAAACGTTCTTTAAATGTGTTGGCTTTGAGGCGCAGTTTTGCGAGGACGTTGTTGAGTTTTTGGGTAAGCTGATGCCGCACTTGGGCGAATACTTCTTGATTGATTTCGCCTGTGTAGTAGCTGTTAAGTAATTCTTGAACCGAAGAGATGGAGGAATCAGAGGGCGGGCACGGGGGAACCGCCCCTACACCGTTATTTTCTGGTGGGGGCCAATCGATGACGGTGTAGCCTTCGGGGGTAAAACTCGGGTGAAATTTGGAGTTTTCTAGGCATTGCAGCCAGTACAGCCAGCGCTGGAATAGTTGCTGCCATTCGTCGGGATTGAGGCTGTCGGTGGATTGTTCGGGGTCTAAAGAAGCCGATCGAATCATTGAAAAAATTAAGGCTTTACTCAACCCTCGGTAATTCTTCAACAGATTGCGGTGTAATTGACCGGGAACCAGGCTAATTCGCGATTGCCAGCGGTTTTGAGATTCGCTCAGACTCGGCACTGCATCGGTCAAAGACGGGGGCATTTCGTAGGGTTGCCCGGTTTGGATGGGACGGACGGTGGACTGTTTGGCGCTGACTTGGTGGGCGCAGGTGACAACGAGATTGTCTTGGGCAGTGAGGATGACGTTGCTGTACTTCCCCATGATTTCGGCCCAGAGGTGCCAGAGGGCTGGTTCTCCGGGGCGTTTGGCGAATTGCAAGTCGATGACTCTTTCCCAGGATGCAACGGGGGCGATGGAAACTAAGGCTAAACCGCTGAGTTGGTGCCGCAGTTGTTCGCTGAATGTGAAGGTATCGGGAATGCGGGGCGGGGGGTCGCCGACGCAGATGCGGGCGGCCACAGGATGCCAGGAAAGGTCGATCCAGCCGCGCCCTTTCATGGTGCGGAGGGCTAGGGACACGGTAAATCGATCGCGCTGGTAGACTTGTTCTAAGCGCGCTGGCAGCCATTGGGCTCGCAGTTCGCTGCAAGCTGCGGTTAAAGTTGTAAAGTCTACGGGTTGCACGGTGGCCTCTTTGCGATCGAACTATCTATTTCTATGCTGACAGATTTAGGTCGCATTTGACCGATTGTATCAAAGTTTTGCAACCAAATTTTAAAATCTGTTAAAAATCCGGTGATTGAAAATCCGGGCATCAGAATGTGCCATCGCCAAGGGCGGCAAATACAGGAGACAACAATCAGGTGTTTGTAGTGAGAAATTAAATTCCTCATAAAATACAGAGGAATTGGATTCCTCACTACAAACCTAATTAATTAATGATTATCTCTACTCGACTCCAATTGCATTCATTCCCAAACAATCAGGAAAATATCTGCGTTAATCAGGGTTAATTTGCGGTTGCCCAATCATTGAAAAAATTAGGCAATAAGTCTAATTTTTTAGACCAATATCCCGCAGCATTTCCAAATGCTCGTGCACAGGTGCGATCGTATTGGCTGCGATCGCCCCGCTAGCAGCAACAGCCGGCAAACCAATTCCCGGAAACGTCGAATCTCCGCAGCAAAACAGCCCCGCTAAAGGCGTTCTCGGCCCGGGAAACAAGCCGCTACCCGCCCGAATTGCGGGCCCGTAGGAACCGCGATGGCGGCGCAAAAACCGTTGGTGGGTTAGGGGTGTCCCAACTAAGGTGACTTCGCAGCGCGATCGAATATCGGGCACAATTCTCTCTAAGGCTTCCCACATTACCTCGGCGCGCGCTTGTTTTTGCAGCTTGTACTCTTCGCTGGTTCTATCGAGCTTTTGCCACAAATCGTAAGGCTCGTTTCCGGGCGTATATGCGTGAATGACGTGTTTTCCCGGAGGCGCGAGGTGGGGGTCGAGCAGGGAGGGAATCGAGACGAGGACGACGTTCTGAGGGGCGGAAACGCCCATTTCCCAGTCTTTGACGAAGATGTAGTGACAAGCCAAGTCCGATCGCACTCCGGCAGCATCAATTCCCAGATGCAGGTGCATGAAGCTGTCGCACTCGGGCGTCGCCTGCCGCTGTTGCCGAAACCTTTGCGGGACAGAGGTTTCAGGCAACAGTTTCAGGGTATCCCAAACGGAAGCGTTGGAGACGACGGCTTTGTGCGATCGAATAATTTTGCCCGATCGCAGCCGCACGCCCGCAGCCCGGTTGTTTTCCACCAAAACTTCTGCAACGTGGGAATTTAGCAGCAACTGCCCTCCGTGGCGCTCTAAACCTCGTACCAGGGCATTTACCAAAGCTGCACTACCGCCGATCGGATAGTCCAAAACTGCATTGGGGCGGTACCAGTCGGCGAACATGAAAGCGACTTCGGCTGCGATCGTTCCGTCGGCGGGAAGTCCAGACAGCAGGAAACACAACAAATTCAGCCAATTTCGGACAAACGGATCTTTGACATTTTTGTCCATAATTTTGCTGAAAGGGCCTGCAAGTGCGATCGCGTCGCCAGCACTTTGCAGGAAAGCCGGCGCAAATTGGCCGAGGGTAAAAACACTGCCCAAATCGAAGCGCAAAGCCAGGGAGGGCAAGGCTGTGGCAGCTTTGGCGTAGGGTTCCATGACGCGCTGGAGTTGCTGCCATTCGGCGACTGCTGCCGCGCCGCGCAGTTGTGCGAGCACTTCGCCAAATTGACTCGCACCGACGGATGTGTCGAAATCGCCTTCTGGCAAACAGCAACCCCAGGTATCGTAGGTGATGCAGGGGAGTTTTTCGCCGATCGCATCCAAAACTTGCCGCAGCGGATTCGCAGACGGGCTGTAGGATAATCCTGAGTACAGGGAGGGCCCGGAGTCGAACCTAAATCCGCCGCGTTCAAAACCGTGTGCGGCCCCGCCCGCGATCGAATGGCTTTCGCAAACCACAACATCAAAGCCATAGCGGGCAAGCATTGCAGCGCAAGTCAAGCCGCCGATCCCGCTGCCGATGACGATGATTTCTGTGTCTGTGGGGGCGATCGCAACCATGTTTTTCTCCGCTACATCAGCTAATATTATCAATCACTCGGCCGCAGGCAAGATGCCTGCGCGACAATCTCTCTGCTGGTGGAACAGGCATCTTGCCTGTTGCCCATCAGAGGCAGGCAAAATGCCTGCCCCACAATCTCTCTGGTGGTGGAACAGGCATCTTGCCTGTTGCCCATCAGAGGCAGGCAAAATGCCTGCCCCACAATCTCTCTGCTGGTGGAACAGGCATCTTGCCTGTCCCTTAAAATTTTGCATCAAGCCTAGTAAATTCCTGTTATTGTTAGTTAAATGGAAAATATATCTATTCTCGAACAAGCCGCTAAATCGAATACTAAACCATCTCCCGCCGCTGTAGTCGCCGCCCTCCTAGAAGCTGAGAAAAGCGCGAAACAAAATAAAATTCGCTATTCTTTCGAGCAATTAATCGGCAATTGGCGCTTGTGCTTTATCACCGGCACGAAAAAGACTCGACAAAAAGCGGGAATTGTGTTAGGCGCGGGACGTTACATCCCTGAGTGGATTGCGAAAATTCAAATTGCTTATTCTGCAGAACCTGTTGCTGAAGGGGCAGAGAATAGCGAAACCGGCAGGGTGGAGAATTCGGTGCAGGTTGGGGCGATCAGACTAACTCTTTCCGGGCCGACTAAGTTTTTGGTTAATAAAAATATTTTAGCTTTTGATTTTACCAGAATCACGGTGAAATTGTTGGGTAAAACTGTGTATCAAGGATTTATTCGCGGTGGAGAAGCCCGGGAGGCGGAATTTTTTAGTTTGAGTGTGGGGAAGCAGGCATTTTTTGCATATTTTTTGGTAGAAGATGAGATAATTGCCGCTAGGGGAAGGGGCGGCGGATTGGCTTTGTGGGGGAGAGTTTAGAGGAATTGAGGAGGCGATCGAGTAACTGTTTTTGATAGCAGCCCCGTATTGGCGAATTCCCAGGGGATAGTTGACCCCAAATACAGTCGAGATTTCCTGCATAATCCAGAAGGCTATGTCGCACTCAACCAGCCAATTTCTGGTATCTTGGTGCCGTAGGATAAGGCTGTCGCTCTAAAAAACATATCTAGCAAAAGCTAAACCGCAGAAGGTCAAAGTAGAATGTTAAAATATAGTAGAACCCCTTACGCTGCTTGAGTTCCAGTTATGGCTGAAAAATTAACAGTTAAAAACTTTGCTGGTATCACAGATTTGGAGATTGAGATCAAGCGCATAAATATACTGATTGGCCCCCAAGCCAGTGGTAAAAGTGTTTGCGCGAAACTTCTTTTCTATTTTAAAAACTTCGTCTGGGAAATTTTATCTGTTGTAGAGAACGAGCAGACCAAACGCAATCTAGATTCCAACTATTCTAAGAAGTTTGATGAATATTTTCCTCCCGATTCTTGGGGAAAACAAGATTTTCTTATCAGGTATGAGATTGCAAACATTTTTATAGAAGTTAGTAGAAAGAAAGAAACTAAAAGCAAGATCGTTCTCCGCTATTCAGAATTATTCAAGCAGGAATTTACAGAGCTACGCAATTTATTAAAAAAAATAATAGCTCAATATTCTGAAGAAAATCCTAAGTATGAGAGTTTCGATCGGCTATATGTAATCAACCAGGTTTTGAGAGATTTATTTGTAGAATCTTTAGTAAAATCTATCAGTCGAGAGGCAGCATTTAGTCAGTTGTTTATTCCTGCTGGTCGCTCTTTTTTTGCTAATCTTCAGAATAACATCTTTTCTTTTCTGTCGAGTAATAACGTGCTCGATCCATTTCTAAGAGAGTTTGGTTCAACATATGAAAATATAAAACGTTCCGCTATAGTATCTAGAAGTAGGCTTGCAGAAACAAATGCCAAAGATATACAAGAGGAAATAGACACGCTAATAGAGAATTGTCTATGTGGGAAGCACGTACACGAAAAAGGGAAAGACTTTCTGGAAGTGGCAGATGGAAGACGAATTAGTATTGCAAACTCATCTTCAGGTCAACAGGAAACATTGCCTCTGACAATCATGCTAGCTGCACTACCTTTTCTAACTTCATCGGGTATCGGGCAGACAGTGTATATTGAGGAGCCAGAAGCGCATTTATTTCCCAGCGCACAGCGTAATGTTGTCGAGTTGATCGCTACTGTATTTAATTGTCGCAAGGAGCAAATTCAATTCTTCATCACTACTCATAGTCCCTATGTCTTAACAGCATTTAATAATTTACTCCAGGCTGGTCTCCTTTATCAGGAATCCAGCGGAGATGTGCAGCGTCAATTAGAAAAAATTGTGTCTAGATATAAATCACTAGATATTTCGGATCTTGCAGCCTATGTTTTAATGGATGGAAAATGCAGTAGTATTGTGTGTCCTGAGACTGGATTAATAGATGCAAAAGTGATTGATTCTGTTTCTGATGACCTAGCTATTGAATTCGAGCAACTTCTGAACTTAGTTTGAATTGTATATGAAAAGTCTTCCAGAATGTGAAGAGTATAGATATGACACAAAAATTGTCTTACAGGAGAACAAAAGTAAAATAACTTTCCTCAACCCGAATCAAGACAAAATATTAAAAATTAATGTTGATGGCTGCGTTATCAGTGACAACGAGACTTTGCGCTGCGACTACGCCCTTATGCCTTCTGATGAAGTAGAAATATATGTGGAGTTGAAGGGGAGCGATATTGGCCACGCAGTTGCACAAATAGAATCAACTATCCGATTACTTTCGGGAAATCCCCAAAAAATCAAGAAGCTATGTTTTGTTGTGTCTACTCGCGTGCCTAAACAAACAACAAATATACAGCACATACAAAGTCAGTTAAAAAAAAAGTTTAATGCTAGTTTCCGAGTCAAAAATATTCAAGATGAGTATGATTTAAGCACTTGTATAAGATAAACCAGTTTTTTCTATGGGCTGTTATGCTGTTTATTAAGATAGTCAATCATGGCTCATTCCACATTTTAAAATAAAAATTTTTAAATAAATTTTTATAAATTTAACTAAATTAAATACTAACCATACAGATAGTGCAATAAGACTGAAAATATGGAATTTAATAAACCGCATAAAAAGAACTTTATTAAATAGTAAATAGACATCTGGGAAAAATAAAATATTGCCCTCTCGGCTCAATAAGATGGATTTTGTAAGAAAAATTAAGTTTACACAAATCCGTCGGAAAATATGCCAAAAATGATTGCATTACCTATTTCTAGGGTGGGGATGTATGGCAGTACCGCATCAACCAATTTGGACCCTATCGCCTGAAGATGTATATCAATCCTTTGAAATCAGCGAGAACGGGTTGTCTGATGACGAAGCTTTCGATCGACTCGTAAAATTTGGTACGAATGAGTTGCCAGAACCGGCTCATCGACCTCTGTGGCTGAGATTTACCGATCAGTTAAGGCACTTTATGGCCCTGCTGCTGTGGGTGGCAGGGATTTTGGCATTCATTTCGGGAACCCCTCAATTAGGTTGGGCAATCTGGGCGGTGATCGGGATTAATGCTGTATTCAGTTTTTGGCAAGAGTTTCAAGCAGAGCAAGCATTAGCGGCTTTAAAGAACGTGTTGCCGATGCAGGTGAAAGTGTATCGGAATGGGGAACTAAAGCAGATTCCGGCACGGGAACTGGTGCGTGGAGATGTGATGCAATTGGAAGAGGGCGATCGCATCTCTGCGGATGCTCGGTTAGTTTCTGCCGAAAGCCTGTATCTGGATATTTCTGTAATGACTGGCGAATCGCTTCCTGTTGCCCGTAACGCTCATCCGGTGCGGGTGCGCGAAGCTGCATCCATCCGGGCTGGCAAAACGATACCAGCGGGCGAACATCCCTTGCAAGAAAAGGTCAATCTGGCGGAAATCCCAAATTTGGTGCTGGCAGGCTCGACGGTTTCGTCAGGAAGGGGCGTGGCTGTGGTGTATGCCACGGGAGCACAAACCGAGTTTGGTCACGTAGCCCATCTCACTGCCGTTGTGAAACGGGAACCCAGCACGTTGGAAGTGCAGGTTGCTGATATTGTGCGGATCATCACTGCGATCGCCCTCGGTATGGGAGTTCTGGTATTTCTGCTGACATACCTGCTGGTGGGGATGGAGCTCAAAGAGAGCTTTATTTTTGCGATCGGGATCATTGTGGCGCTGGTGCCAGAGGGATTACTGCCGACGGTTACTTTGTCATTGGCGATCGGGGTGCGGCGCATGGTGCGCCGTAATGCTTTGGTGCGTCGTCTTTCGGCTGTGGAAACCCTGAGCGCTACAACGGTGATCTGCACCGACAAAACCGGAACGCTGACTAAAAACGAAATGACGGTGCATTATCTCTGGCTTCCCTGGCAACCTTCAGAGAACAGCCTAAATCCTGCCAGCCAAGAGTCGGCTGTCTCACCACCTCTTAACGGCAATCAGAAATCCCATCTGTCGATGACGCCGACTCTGATTGAAGTGACGGGCGCTGGATACGATCCTGCGGCTGGTGAGGTTCAGATTCCCGCGAATTTTGCAGCATCCTGGAAAGTCAATTTGTTGCTTGCGGGGGCGGCACTTTGCTCGAATGCACGGCTGATTCACCTGAGAGCGCCTAGCCGTTGGCAAGAAATTGGCGATCCAACGGAAGCGGCTCTGCTGGTGGCTGCTGCCAAAGCAGGATTGAATCTGGAAACTTTGCAAAAACAGCTTCCCCGCTTGCGGGAGGTGCCTTTTGATTCTCGTCGCCGGATGATGACGGTGGTGTTGGACTGGCGATCGTCCGCGCTATGGAATAGCGATTTGCCGAACCTGGCTTTTACCAAGGGGGCACCGCTGGAAGTGTTGCGACACTGCACATCTATCTTGCGGAATGGAACTCTCTCCGAACTCACTCAATCCGACTCGCATGAAATAGTTGCGGCCAACGATGAGTTAGCCCAGCAGGGCTTTCGGGTTTTGGGGGTGGCGGCTCGCCGTGGGGGGAGTGAAATGTTGGATTTGCGATCGCAAGACTTAGAGCAAAACTTGATTTTTATTGGTCTGGTGGCGATGTTTGACCCGCCCCGTCCAGAGGTCACAGACGCTCTTGCTCAGTGCCATCAGGCAGGAATTAAGGTGACGATGGTGACGGGTGACTATGGACTGACTGCTGAGGCGATCGCCCGCAAAATTGGATTAGTGACCGATTCTGTACGGGTGGTAACGGGTGAAGGCATGGGGCATCTGTCGGATGCTCAATTGCAACAAATTCTGAAATATCGATCGGGGCTAGTGTTTGCTCGGATGTCTCCCGAGCACAAGCTGCGACTGGTGGAAGCCTATAAAACGATCGGGGAAGTAGTTGCGGTGACGGGGGATGGAGTCAATGATGCTCCAGCATTAAGGGCTGCCCATATTGGCATCGCGATGGGGATGAATGGCACCGATGTGGCACGAGAAGCCGCCGATATTGTCCTCACCGATGACAACTTTGCGACGATCGTCGTCGCGGTTGAGGAGGGGCGAGCCGTGCATCAAAACATCCGCAAATTTATGACCTACATCCTGGCATCAAACCTGCCGGAATTAGTACCTTTTCTGTTCATGGTGACGTTGAAGATTCCTCCTGCACTGGTGATCATGCAGATTCTTGCCATTGATTTAGGAACTGATATAGTCCCTGCATTGGCATTGGGCGCAGAACGGGCAGAAGCCGGAACCATGCAGCAGCCTCCCCGGAAAAAATCGCAACCGCTTCTCGATCGCTCTCTGCTGTTGCGGGCCTATGGCTTCTTGGGATTGCTGGAAGCTGCCCTAGCGATGGCAGCATTTTTTGTGGTGTGGTGGAGTTACGGTTATGACTTGGCAGAATTACAAGCGGCAACGCCAAGCATTCTGTCTCATTCAGCAGATGCCGCTACGATCGCCATCTATACTCAAGCCATCACTATGACTCTGGCATCGGTTGTGGCTTGTCAAACGGGCAATGTCTTTGCCTGTCGATCGGAACGCGGATCGATTCTGCGGCTGGGATTCTTTTCTAATCCACAAATCTGGCTCGGAATTGCCATTGAATGGATTTTAGTGGCGATCGTGATCGATAACGAATTTTTGAGTCGCATTTTTTCGACAGCACCTTTAACACCCTGGCAATGGCTGCTATTGCTGGTGTGTCCGCCCATCATTTTAGGAGCAGAAGAACTACGAAAATTCGTGTTTCCTGGGAAATTGATTCCGAAGCAGAGGCAGAAAGGTAATTAGGTTGAATTTTGCGAACACTTGCTACTCCTAATTGCTGACGATCGCATTTACGGATACAGATACATCTGGAAATGCGATCGGGTTAACTGTTCCGCCTGTTAGTAACTACCGCGCATCGCCAATTAAAATAAACGGCGACCAATAAAACGGATGCCGCTGGATTTGACTCAACTTAGCTTGCCGCAATGCTTCATTTTTACTCATCCCTGTATTGATATTTTGATAAAAGTCAACCATCAAATCTTTAGTAGCGGCATCATCTACACTCCACAAACTCGCCATCACAGCTTGCGCGCCCGCCCGCTCGAATATATAAGCCATGCCCGATATTTCTTCACCGTTGGAATTCGCTTGTATGGCAGTTTCACAAGCACTTAAAGTGATGAGTCTGGTGTTTTGCAATCCTAATAAGGCGGCATCGCGAATATTGAATTGACTGTCAGCAAACAGCAGCGTGTTTTCCTCCATGCCCAAATTTTGACAGCCTCCCGATTGGAAACAGCCGTGAGTTGCGAGGTGCAAAAAGGGAAAGCGGGGTGCTTGAGTTTTGAATCGATCGAGGGTGGCGTCATTGCCAGTATAAGCGGAACTTCCTGACAATAATTGAGCGATATTTCTCACTTCTTCTTCGGAACCGGGTAGATTTTGGGGCGGGCGGGGGACTGGATTTCCTAATGCTAAGACTCCACCTTTTGAAGTTGAATCGGGAATTGCCCTTGTGGAAATGCGGGTGAGATAGTTGACGGGATATTTCTGGATGAGGAATTCATTTGTTTGTTTGTCATACAGGGTTTCAAAGGGGATGTAGCGCAGTTTTCCCGTGGCGATGATGCTCAATTGTTTGGGGGAAATAGCTTTAATTTGGTCTTCGATCGGACGGATCAGGATTTCGTAGAGTTTGCTGCCTGTTACGGTGAAGTTTGTTTCGCCAATATCTTGCACTTCTTTGCGGTATTGAGTGAGGAGATTGTCGAATTCTGCGGGGTCGATCGGAACTTTTTTAACACTTAAACTGTCTTTTGTCAAGACAAATAGGGCGACGGTATTGGGGACACCTGAGATATTTGTCAGCAAGACGGGTTGAATGACAGCGGTATCTGGCGCGATATTTGCTTTCAGTTGGGCGATGTCTTTGGGTGTGGTTTCAAATAGTTCGGCGACTTCTGGGAATTGGCGGGAGATTGCTTCGGCTTGGCGGTTGACTTCTGTTTCTAATTCTCGCATTTGTCGGGAGAGATTTTCGGAGAAATTGTCTTCGAGTTGGCGGCGAAGCGTTTGGAGTTGTTGATTTTTTTGATTCCATTCGTCAATGGCTTTTTGTGCTTGGAGGTTGGATACTTGGGCGTTGATGAGGCGGGTGTAGTCGGCGAGATCGGCGGTGGTGGCGATGTTGACCCATTGAAAAGCGCGATCGGCTTGGTTTTGGTCGATGAGGATGTCAACAAGTGCAATGGCGTTTCCTCTTTCACCTTCTAAAAACTTTTGGCGATTTTCTTGCTGTAAACCCTTTCGTATTTTTAAGGTAATTTGGACAGATTGCTGAAAATTTTCGATCGCTTGAGTTGGTTGCATCGTATCTTGATAAACGGCACCAATATTACTCAAAATAGTAGCTTCCATCATCCGATCGCCCACTTCCCGTTTAATTAGTAAAGCTTGGTTATAGTATTTTAATGCTTCTTCTGGTTGTCCAATACTGTGGTACACTCCACCAATATTATTCAAAGTAGTAGCTTCCCCCGCACGATCGTCCACTTCCCGTTTAATTGGTAAAGCTTGGTTATAGTATTTCAATGCTGATTGCGGTTGTCCAATTCTGAAGTACACTCTACCTATATTATTCAATGTAGTAGCTTCCCCATTGCGATCGCCAACTTGCAGCAGAAGTGGTACGGCTTGGTTATAGTATTTTAATGCTTCTTGTGGTTGTCCAATGTTGGCGTATACTGCACCAATATTATTCAAAGTAGTAGCTTCCCCCGCACGATCGTCCACTTCCCGTTTAATTGGTAAAGCTTGGTTATAGTATTTCAATGCTGATTGCGGTTGTCCAATGCTGAGGTACACTCCACCTATATTATTCAATGTAGTAGCTTCTATCATCCGATCGCCCACTTCCTGCAGAATTGGTAAAGCTTGGTTATAGTATTTCAATGCTGATTGCGGTTGTCCAATGTTGGCGTACACTCCACCTATATTATTCAAAGTACGAGCTTCTATCATCCGATCGCCCACTTCCTGCAGAATTGGTAAAGCTTGGTTATAGTATTTTAATGCTTCTTCTGGTTGTCCAATGCTGAGGTACACTCCACCTATATTATTCAAAGTACGAGCTTCCCCATTGCGATCGCCCAGCTTCTGCCAAATAGGTAAAGATCGGTTATAGTATTTTAATGCTGATTGCGGTTGTCCAATGGTGCTGTATACTCCACCAATATTAGTCAAAGTAGTAGCTTCCCCCTTGCGATCGCCCACTAACTGCCTAATTGGTAAAATTTGGTTATAGTATTTTAGTGCTTCTTGTGGCTGTCCAATACTGTGGTACACTAAACCCATATTATTCAAAATAGTAGCTTCCCCCGCGCGATCGCCCATTTTCCGCCTAATTGGTAAAGCTTGGTTATAGTATTTCAATGCTGATTGCGGTTGTCCAATACTGTGGTATGTTCCACCAATATTACTCAAAGTAACAGCTTCGCCGTTGCGATCGCCTATTTGCCGCCAGATTGGTAAAGCTTGGTTAAAATATTTCAACGCTGATTGCGGTTGCGAGATCGTTTCGTACACTGTACCAATATTAGTCAAAGTACGAGCTTCAATCGCCCGATAGTTTACTGCCCACAAAATTGCGAAAGCTTGCTTCAAGTATTTCAATGCTTCTTGCGGTTGTCCAATGCTTTTGTAAACTTCACCAATATTATTCAAAGTAATAGCTTCCGAGTTGAGGTCGCCTACTTCCCACCAAATTGATAAAGCTTGTTTGTAGTATTTCAATGCTTCTTGCACTTGTCCTATACTGTCGTAGATTGCACCAATATTATTGAGTGCTAGAGCTTCATGTTGTCTCTCTTTAAATTGTCGTGCAATGGCTAAAACCTGCTGCCATGTTTCTATTGCCTGTCGCGGTTGCTGTTGCCTTGCTTGCTCTATGAGTTGCTTTAATTTTTCAAGCTGTGAATTTTGACTTTGCGCCCAACTCGGTTGAACCATCACCGGCACAGTCAGAGGAGTCAAAAACACACCCAAAACCAAAACACTGCTAATAATTCGTTTCATTCTTTTCATGATTCACCACTGACGATTAATAGAATAGGCATCTGAATTTTGACTGAGGCGAATTCTACTTTTACTTGCTATTTTTGACTGTTTTGATATTATCAAAATAATTACAATTAAATAACCAAGCCGCTGTTATGTCAATTCATATTATTCAGCAACTGGACTAATTATTCGTAGGTTGGGTTGAGCGAGAGCGAACCCTCCGTTTCACTCCGCCCAACTCTCTGAGGCTAACAAGTTGGGTTTCATTCCTCAACCCAACCTACAACTGGACGCACTCCGACCAAAGAAATCGGGTTTTTATCGAATCTGCGATGCTCTAACGAAATATTTTTGTAAAAAACCCGGTTTCTGGCCCCCGACAAACTCAATACGGAGTTGCTGCAATTGTCATGGTCTTTTTCTGCACATCAAATTGCATTTCATCCACGACAAATTGCCTGTCTTTTGCGACTCCCACAACCCCCCGCAATTGCCCCCGACTCACGATAGGCGGCCTCAATTTCACCTCAGCTTGACCTTTAACAATATCTATCAGTCGAAAAGCGCTGATGGGAATACCATTGTGTTTATTAGACATCTCCAGAAAAGCCAGTCTTGAACAGGCTTTCCGGCCTGTTCCACAATAATTATTGGAGAGGTATATTGATTAGGTACGATCGCACATCACAACTTCAAACACACCCCCCGGAATAAGCCGACACAAAGCCCTCCGCCGATCGTCCGCATCCTGGCGGTTGACAAAACGCGCGATCGCATAATGCTCAGCATTCGGTAAAATTCGGACATCGCCCCAGAATGGCGATCGTTGCCAACAATCGGAGAATTGGCTTTTCTCAGAATGTTGAGGTAGCAGGCGATCGCACTTCCTTTGAGATTCGCCCCGAGACCCAGAATCAGACACACCGCCAAGCTTTCGATCTCTGGCCCAGTCATGCGCGCGCGATCGACCTCAAAATCCTCATCAGCATAGCTGCGGGTACCCGACAGCAGTTGCGTGATGCCAAAATAATTCAAAGCTTGTTGATAGCCACGGTTATAGGACTTACCCGCGATTGTTGAGAAACCGGGTTTTTTTACGAAAGATTCGATAAAAAACCGGGTTTCACCGGCCCGGATGCCTCCAGGACTGGGTTATATTCGTTCCCGCAGGTCACAGGCATTGAGAAATCTCATCGGGAAGTGCGAAAAGCCGTTTTAGGGGCGATCGGCATTTGCAGAGGGCGACCGCAGTTAAAAGCTTACCTGTGCTGGGGACACGTTACTGCCGTGTCTTTTACGGATAGTCGATCGACTTGAGGAGCGCTCGCCCCCGCTTGTTAAAACTTAAAATAGTGTGCAGAATAACCGACTTGCGGCTAAAGACAGAGGAAAATATCGCTACCCCAACATAAAGGCTTTGTCTATGCAGCCAATTCGCACATTTAACGTTTCGCCCTCGCTACCAGCAATTCTCGAACCTCTACGCAAACTTGCCTATAACTTGCACTGGGATTGGAACGTCGATACCAAAGACCTTTTCCGCCGCCTCGATCGAGACCTGTGGGACTCCAGCAACCAAAACCCGGTGCTGATGCTCGGAACCATATCTCAAGAGCGGCTGCAAGAAATGGCAGAAGACGAAGGCTTCATTGCCCAGATGAACCGAGCAGCCCAGCAGTTAGACGATTATCTCAAAAATCGCGCCTGGTATCGCAAACAGCGCGGCACCGAGCAGCAAGAATGCTACGCTTACTTTTCGATGGAATTCGGCTTAGTTAAAGCCCTACCGATCTATTCGGGCGGTTTGGGCGTGCTCGCAGGCGACCACCTCAAATCAGCTAGTGATTTGGGCTTGCCCTTAGTCGGTGTCGGCCTGCTCTATCAAGAAGGTTATTTTTCGCAGTATCTTAACGCCGACGGCTGGCAGCAAGAACGCTATCCGCTCAATGATTTCTACAATATGCCGCTGCACCCAGAACGCAATCCCGACGGTTCGGAATTGCGGATTGAGGTGGACTATCCCGGCCGCAAGGTGTATGCCCGGATTTGGCGGGTGCAAGTGGGAACGGTTCCTTTGTACCTGATGGATACAAATATTGAACCTAACAGTCGTTACGACCAAGATATTACTGACCAACTGTATGGCGGTGATAAAACTCTGCGGATGCACCAAGAAATCATGCTGGGCATCGGCGGCGTGAAAATGCTCAAGGCATTGGGGCTGACAGTCACTGCTTACCACATGAATGAAGGTCACGCGGCTTTCATGGCTTTGGAACGCATTCGGATGCTGATGGAGGAATATCACCTGAGTTTCGAGGAAGCGGAACAGGTGGTGGTTTCGAGCAGTATGTTTACGACTCACACGCCGGTACCTGCTGGGTTTGACTTGTTCGAGCCGGATATGGTGATGCACTATCTGAGTGAGTATCCCAAGAAGTTTGGCTTGTCGCAAGATGAGTTTTTGGGATTGGGCCGGGAGAATACTGGCGATTTGTCCGCACCTCTGAATATGGCAATTTTGGCAATTAAAATGTCGAGTTTTGTCAACGGGGTGGCGGCTTTGCACGGTGTGGTGTCGCGCCCGATGTTTCAGGGTTTGTGGCCGGGTTTGCCCGTGGATGAGGTGCCGATTACTTCGATTACCAACGGGGTGCACGCTCGCAGTTGTGTGGCGAAGTCTACTCAGGAGTTGTACGATCGATACCTCGGCCCGGAGTGGGAAATGACTCGCAAGGACGATCGTCTCTGGGACAGGCTTTCGTCGATTCCTGATGAGGAACTGTGGCGCAATCACGAACGCTGTCGATCGGAGTTGGTGGTGTTCGCACGGGAGTGGCTGCAAAAGACTTTGCGCGAGCGCGGTGCGGCCCAAACGGAAATCGAACACGCGCGGGAGGCTCTCAATCCGAAGGTGCTGACGATCGGGTTTGCCCGCCGCTTTGCTACTTACAAGCGGGCGACGCTGTTTTTGCGCGATGTCGATCGAATTATGCGGATCATGCGGGACAAAAACCGCCCCGTGCAGTTTGTAATTGCTGGGAAGGCTCACCCGATGGATATTCCGGGTAAGGAATTGATTCGGGATATCGTTCACTTCATCCGCGAACACGAAACGATGAGCTCAATGGTGTTTTTGCCGAACTACGACATTAACGTGGCTCGGATGATGGTGTCGGGCTGCGATGTGTGGCTGAATACGCCGCGCCGGCCCCGGGAGGCTTCGGGTACTTCGGGGATGAAGGCTTCGATGAACGGTTTGCCGAATCTCAGCATCCTCGACGGCTGGTGGGATGAGGCTGATTATGTTCGTACCGGTTGGCCGATCGGACATGGGGAGTTTTACGAAGATACTAAGTATCAGGATGAGGTCGAGGCGAATGCTTTGTACGACTTGATGGAAAAGGAAGTTGTACCGCTGTTTTACAACCGGGATGCTGATGGCATTCCCCGCGGTTGGACGGAGAAAATGAAGGATTCGATTCGCTTGAACTGTCCTTTCTTCAATACTGCTCGCATGGTGAAGGATTATGCGCGGCGGGCATATTTCCCGGTGAGCGATCGCTTCCACACCATGACTTCGGATAATTGCGCTCCCGCCAAGGAGTTGTCTCATTGGAAGAAGCACGTTCTGGCGAAGTGGAAGGATATAAAGATTGAGGCTGTTGATATTTCTCAGGATAAAGAAGTTAAGGTTCATCAGTCGATCGCTGTTAAATCTCGCATCAATCTGATGGGATTAACGCCTGCGGACGTGCAAGTTGAACTTTATCAAGGTTCGGTTGATGCTAACGGAGATATTGTCGGTGGCGTGCCGGTGGTAATGGAATATTTGGGAGAAGATTCTCAGAATGCTAGCCTTTATACGGCTGATATTACTTATACTTCTAGCGGCTTGCAAGGTTTGTCGTTGCGGGTTTTGCCGAAGCACGACAATCTCAGCAGTCCTTATGAAGCTGGCGTGATTCTCTGGGCGCATTAGTCAGTTGGCTGTTGACCGTTTGTTGTCATGCCCAATGCCCAATGCCCTGTTTGCCCAAAGCTGCGATCCTGCCTTTCTCCTTATCGAGGTTGGGGAATGACTATGTAGCCGTTTGTGCGATCGCCCAATACCAAATTCCTCTCTATTCCCCAGTACCACCAGTGAGCACCTATATAAGCGCACAGCAAGGCATCTAGCTGGTCTTCTAAGGCTTTGAGTGTGGCAATACTGGTGGGGATTTCGGGGAGTTTTGAACCGCTCACAGGCAAGATGCCTGTGCCGCAGCTTACAGGCAAGATGCCTGTGCCACAAGACAGATTTAGAGAGGGTTCAAGGCTCGGTAAAATATCTACAATATACTGGCAGAGTTTCATCAATTCTAGTTGACGTTCTGCCAGTTTTCCTTTTTTGTATTTGATGATTTTGTCTAATTTAAATAAGTTTATTGTGGCTGGATGGGGATAGACTTCTATTTGATATCTGCCTAGTTTTTGAGATTCTATTATCGGTGCGTGGAGAAATCCTCTGGCTTCTAAACTGAGGCCGAATTCTACGGTTTTTTGGGCGAAGGGGCGGGAAAGGTTGGCGGGATAGCAGCCTGCGTGGTAGCGCGCGAAGTGTTTGTGCGTGAGTTTGTCCGCGAGGCGCATTCCCGTAGGATTGGGGATGATTGTGGGCGCGTCTACGGCGATGATGGCTGGTTCGGTTGGGGAGACTTGGGTGTCGAGCCAGGTGAGAATGTCGTTAGGGGATTGTTGGCGATCGCACTCTATTAATTGTAATTGATTGTTTTCCCAATTTAAGCAGCACAAGCCGCTTGCTCCTGAGCTCCAACCTAAGTCTATGCCGATAAATTTCATTGCTAACCTGGCTCAAATTTTATTTGGTTTATCATCAGATGGCGGGGACTATTGTGGTATTTGTTTTTGGAGTTCTCTGCCAGCTTGTTCCAAAATGAATGCTGACAAGCCGGTGATTGAACGGCTTTGCTCATTTGCCCACTTTTGCAGTATGTCATAGATTCCTTCTGTTATAAAAGTTGATATGCGTTTAGCGATTAGAGGTTAAGAAGTTAATTGTTGTTTATTTAAGCCGATCTCCACGATCGAGTATTTTAGACAATTTTGGCGAAAGTGCAGCACAATGATGCTATTGTGCTGCACTTTGTATGCGCGCGACGATCGGGGGAAGCTGACAATCGTACTGGGGGAAAAATAACGAGCTCGCTGGGAGTTTTTTTCTCCCCTGATAGAGGGGACAGCTAACCCCGGTTTGGTATAAATTAAATTGCTGGAACTGCCTGGCCGGAAAGTTGGCGGCTATCCCCAAATCTGGTTGCCAAGCATCCTGCCAAGCTTGATTCTGAGTGCTTGCAGTTTCTAGTACCCCTTGGCTAATAGGTACAATTAGTCCGTTCTCTTCAGGGATGGGAATAAATGTAGCGGGAGCAACTAAACCTAATTCTGGAGAATGCGAGCGCAGCAGGGCTTCCATACCCGGCATTTTCCAAATAGTTACGTTGACTTTTGGCTGGTAGAAAAACTCAAATTTTCCTTGTTCTATATCCTCGTACAGCCTGTTTTCTACTGTCAGCAACTGGCTGCTTTGGGGATTAATTTTTGAAGTATATAACTGATAGTTATTTCTTCCCATTTCTTTAGCACGGTACAAGGCGGCATCGGCATTTTTGACTAAAGCATCGGCATCTTCGCCGTCGTTTGGATAAACGGCAATGCCGATGCTGCTGCTAACATGAAACGGCTGTCCTTCTAGTTGAAATGCTGGCTTTAAATTGTCGAGTATTCTTTGAGCTGTTTTAACTGCATCTTCTAAGCAATTGATCTCGGGAAGCAGTACGGTAAATTCGTCGCCTCCCCAGCGGGCTACCGTATCAGTCGATCGCAAAGTATCGGTGATGCGTCCGGCAAAACCTTCTAACAGGCGATCGCCCGCAGCGTGACCTAGTGTATCGTTAATCTTTTTGAATCTGTCCAAGTCTAAAAACATCACCGCTAGCATTTTTTTTGTTTTTTTAGCTTGTTTTAATGACACCACCAGCCGCTCGTTAAAAAGAATCCGGTTCGGTAAACCTGTCAGTTGGTCGTAAACAGCTTGATAGCGAATAATTTCTTCAGCTTGCTTGCGCTGAGTAATGTCCATCATTGTGCCGATCGCCCGCACTGCTTTGCCGCTTGCATTGCGGATGATGTGTCCGCGATCTAGTACAAAAACATATCCCCCGTCTGCATGGCGAAAGCTGTATTCCTCCGACCAACATTGAGCGTCTGAATTCATTGTTTCGTTGAAGCTTGACTTCACTCTTTCCCGTTCTTCTGGATGAATATTTAGCCACCATGATTCTAATTCTATCGTCTGAGTTTCATTGAGTTTGTATCCAAAAAGTTTTTCAAACTCTTTACTCAACCAATACTCATTTTTTAATAATTCAAAATCCCATACCGCATCATTTGTCGCCCGCGTCAGCAGGTGAAAGCGTTCTTCGCTTTTGCGGAGTTTTTCTTCGGATTGCAGGCGTTCTGTTACATCTCGAAAGCTGAATACTCGACCAGTAATTTTGCCTCCCGTGCGCTGGGGTATCGAGTAACGCTCCAAAATTCTGCCATTTTTAAACTCGATGATATCGACACTTTCTGCTGCGGGAAAATCGGACAATTCTTTACCAATGCTGAGAAATATTTCCGGGTATTTTAACTGGTTGATTCCGAACCCCAAAAATTGGTTGTTATCTCTCGAATCTAGCAGGAAATCCGGCAACTCGAACATTTCGGCAAACTTGCGGTTAAAGCTGAGAACTTTTCCTCCGCCGTCAACCGCGAGAATGCCGTCAGCAGTAGATTCAATGGTTGCTTGAAGCAACGAAAGAGATGTTTCTAATTCTAACTCGGCTAATTTGCGATCGCTGATATCAAACGCTGTGACTAATATTGACCGTTTTCTCTCAAATTTTATAAGATGTACAGTTGCTTCTATCCAGCGTGTTTCTCCGGTTTTCGTGAGAATTCTCACTTCATATCTTGAGCCTGCACTTGAGCGCGGCTGGCTGGATTTACCCCATTTTTTAACTGTTTCTCGAAAATCAGGATGAATTAAATCATATAAATCCAACCCCAGCAATTCTTCGCGAGTATATCCAGTCACAGCTTCTGTGTGAGAATTGACATAGCGCAACTGTCTGCGGTGATATATTAATGCAGCAGCATTAACAGTTTCTATCAGTTGCCGAAACTTTTTTTCACTGCGCCGAAAATTTCTTTCAGCCCGCTTTCTGTACGTAATATCTTGTGATACGTACAACTTGCCACGGACTTCGCCTTTGCTGTCGCGAATAGTTGAAATAGAAAGCTTTACAATTATTTTTTTTCCCTGTTTGGAAAGGTAGACTTTTTCGACGTTGCGGACAGAACTTTCGGCTGTTAAATTTGCTAATTCTAACCCGGACTCAGGTGATTCAGTTGTCTTAAAAAGTTCCGCTACTGGTTTGCCTAACAACTCTTTTTGAGAGTATCCTAAAAGTTGACAGGTAGCTTGGTTTAACGACAGGATATGACCGCCCGGGGTGGTGGCAATTATCGAGACGTTCATTTCCTCGCAAATATCGAGGGCATATTCGGCAGTTTGCTGCAAATCTTGGGTCATGTTGGCAATAGTATTCCAAATATCCTCTTCTTTTGGATGCAACACTGTTTCGGCTTCTGGTAGCTTGTCATTCCCTGTTTCAAACTTCGCTTTGATTAACGCGATCGCCTGGGATAAAATATTTACTGTATTCGTTCCGATCGATAAGGAGATTACTACAAAAATAAAAACCAGATAAGAACAGATTATTTTTAACCTGAAAGTACGCTTTTTTCCGGTAGTTTCATCAGATTGTATAAAATTTTCGCTCGGTAAATTTACTGATTCTATGTGGGATAATTTATCCAAAAATAAGTTGGCGCTTGCAGGCGCAGGAGGGCGAGATGCCGATCGCAAATAGCTAAGTTTCTGAGGCGCTACCAAAATTGTCTCTACAGCCCGATTGCCGTCTCCCTCCCCTACAGTTGCCGCCATTTTTTTTGCATTGATGCAGCCTTCCCCACTAAAGATAGCAGCAGCTAAATATCCCAACATTAATCTATAGATGATTTTCATTTGCTCCGCTGCGTAAGTTTAAATAGATTCTTGATTGGGTAAAAAATGTCAAAGAACTAAGCATACTTTCAGGAATGATAAAAAAACTATCGCACCTTAATTTATGTTGATTTTGTAAATTAAATGCCCACCCATTCAGATTTTATGTTCGCCACTAATTATAATTTTAATCTTAATTTAAACTGCGGCATCAGCCATTGTGCCACAAATTATGCGCCATTATGCCTAGACACCGGGTGGCAGCGCGCTAAAATTAGATAATTCCCGCAAGAAGGCGACCGGGATTTGTTATAAAAATAAACAATTAGCTTAAAATCGATGCAGAGGTCCACTAATTGAACCCATGAGTCAGACCATCCCAGAACTCCAAAAAGAAGTCCGCGCGCTGGAATCAGAAGTTGCCACCCTGCAAGAGGCGCGGGAAAAACTTGGCTTACAGCGCTCAGAGTGCCGAGTGGCAGTCAGTTTTCCGAAGAATAATACTCCTGAAGCCATTGCCGAGTTCCACCAGCAAACTGCTGCTTTTGGGGAGCAGTGGTTGCAGCAAATCCAGGAGATTGACCGAGAAACTAAAATTATTGAAAAGCAACTGCAACAAAAACAGGCTGTACTCAATTACCAACAAGGTGAACTAGAAAAATTGCTGGCCGTACAGCACTGGCACGAAGTAGAAAACCACGTTCAAACCGGGGAAAAACGCTTGCAAGCACAAGCTCGCAGAATCAATCAAGCAGCAGCGCAGCTAGAGGCAGAAATCCAAGCTTTAAAAGCACTGTACGACCAACTCAATCCGAGTTATTCCGAGTGGTATCAACAACCAACTCAAATCGTTGAATTTTCTGCAAAAACTATTCCTTATGCTTTTACCAGCAGCAGTGGCTTGATCTTGGAGAACAAGGAGATTGAGTGGGAAAAAAAGTAGTTTTGAGTTGTGAATGTTAAAGGTAAATTACTAAGGTGAATATCGCCGTCGAATACTCGAATAAGCAAAACCCATTTGACGGCGATATTCAAATATTTGTACCTGGTTTCTTAGGTAAAAAATACACACAAAGCTGCCTCTACCGCAGCTAATATTAAGAGTTTTGAGTTTCATTTTTGGAAACAGTTTGATTTTGAACTCGGGTATCAAGATAAAATCTAAAATCTAACAGTCCTAGACAGATAAACCGGGTTGTACGAAAAGACTTCGCTGCAACCCTCTCTCCTGCTAAAAAAAACCGTTGATGAGAGTGAGGAGTGCGTAAGCCCTGTCTAAAATCTCAAATAGACTTACTGATGAAACAATTGATTTGGATAGCGCTATTTATTTTGGTTGCGGTGGTGGCTGTGGGTTGGCATTCTGACTCGTGGCAGCGGTTGTCGGGTGTACCCGCAGTTTCGCTCGACCGCAATATCCACACTTCCCAAAACCCTTCTCCCTTACCGCTTCCTGCTGAAAAAAATGCAGTTTATCAGCCCGAAATTGACCCGTCCCGGTTGTGGAAACACGTCGAGACTTTAGCAGGAGAACGCGAGGGAGAACGATCTCGCTCTTTTACTAGAGACTACATTTCCAAACAACTGCAAACATTAGGATTTTCCGCAGAGTTGCAGCAGTTCGATCGAGGAATCAACGTGTTCGCTGAGAGAAAAGGCACTGACTCAAACGCCGGTGCAATTTTAGTGGCAGCCCACTACGATACTGTACCAAACTCGCCCGGGGCTGACGACAATGCGACGGGAGTTGCTGTAGTTTTAGAAGTAGCAAGATTGCTGGGTTCTCGCCCCACACCTCGGACACTGCAAGTAGCTTTTTTCGACAGGGAAGAAATCGGACTTTTAGGCAGTTTAGCATTCACTGGTAGCGACGCGCGGTTAAAAAATTTGCAGGGAGCGATCGTCCTGGATATGGTAGGTTATGCCTGCCGCACGCCCGGATGCCAGCAATATCCCGAAGGATTGACAGCGCAACCTTTTCTAGAAGCATCGGGGGTAAAATCTCCGGATAAAGGCGAGTTTATCGCTGTGATTGGCGATGCGGAACATCCGCTGCTGTTGAAAAGTTTTGCGGAGTCGGCAAAAGCTGATTTACCTGCGGTGGTGGCGCTGCCGGTTCCCCTGAAAGGGTTGCTGACTCCCGATGTTTTGCGGAGCGACCACGCCCCTTTTTGGTATAAAGGAATTGGTGCTGTGTTGGTAACGGATACTGCAAATTTGCGATCGCCCCACTATCACCAATCTAGCGATACATTAGCAACTATCGATCGACCTTTTTTCGCCGGTTCTGCTCAAATTGTTGTTAATGCCACGGCTAAATTATTGGAAATTAGGTAATGGGTAATCGGTAATTCTACTCGTTACCAGGCTCTGCCTGGTAACGCATATCCGGAGACTCTGCCTCCAATTTTCCCACGCCAAGCAAGCGAGGCATAGCAAGAGTGAAATCGGTTCCCAGGCAGAACCTGGGAACCAGCTAAAACCAGATAAATCACAAATAAAGCGAGGCATAGCAAGAGTGAAATCGGTTCCCAGGCAGAACCTGGGAACCAGCTAAAACCAGCTAAATAACTAATAACAAATAACTAATAATAAATGAATAATAAAGAAAGCCTGCAACGGCATTTACTGCAACTCGACAATCGAGGGTACAAAGCCTACAAAGACATTCAAGGTAGTTACGACTTTTCAGATTTCAGATTAATTATTGATTACGTGCAGGGAGATCCGTTTGCTTCTCCCAGTAAATTTAGAGTCAGAGTTCCGCCAAACATTGCTCAAATTCCCCGCGAACTTTTCAACTCTCGCAGTCGAGAAATAGCCTTGCGAGATTACCTAACTCGCCAGTTTGACAAAGCAGCACACAGCATCAGCAGCAAGCGCGGCACAGGAAAAAGTGGTTTGATTGCAGTGACTCGCTTCGGACAAGAAGTTTTAGAGCGAACTTCTGCGTTTATTACCCCCCCAAACACCCCTTACCAAGGGGGGGAGAAAATCTCTATATCCCTCCCTTACCAAGGGGGGGAATTAGGGGGGGTAGAACTGCGATTTATCGTCGGACTTCCAGCGGGAGGGCGCAGTATCTTAGGGCGACAAGCTGCTGAAATGCTGTGCGAAGATATCCCGGAAATTGTCAGCAAATCTCTGAAGTATGCTAACTTAAATGCTGCGGAATGTCGCCGTCACGTTGAAACTGTAGAAGATGCTGACTGGCTGCGGGAACAGTTAGCTGAAAAAGGATTAGTTGCGTTTGTGGCTGACGGTTCTATTTTGCCCCGCCGCAGCGGTGTTGACAACAGTCCTTTGTTAAATAATGCTGTGGCTTTTCAGTCGCCGCCGTCGTTAAAAGTTGAGTTTAATTGTCCGAATCGCGGTTTGATTTCCGGTATGGGTATTCCCGCTGGCATTACTTTGATTGTTGGGGGCGGCTATCACGGCAAATCAACTTTACTCAGGGCGATAGAGTTGGGAGTTTACAACCGAATTCCGGGAGACGGTCGGGAATTTGTGGTTACTAATCCGGCGGCGGTTAAAATTAGGGCGGAAGATGGCAGAAGTGTGGCGGGAGTTGATATTTCGCCTTTTATTAACCACTTGCCGCAAGGTAGAGATACTGCACAATTTTATACTGAAAATGCGAGCGGCAGCACGTCGCAAGCTGCTAATATTATTGAGGCTTTGGAAGTGGGGAGAATGCCTGTTTTATTGGTGGATGAGGATACGGCGGCGACGAATTTCATGATTCGCGATCGCCGAATGCAAGAACTCATCGCTAAGGATAAGGAACCGATTACACCGTTTATTGATAAAGTTAGACAATTGTATGCGGATTATGGCGTATCGACTATTTTAGTCATGGGGGGAAGCGGCGATTATTTTGATGTGGCGGATACTGTGATTGCAATGGAAAATTTTCAAGCAGATCACGTGACAGAAAAAGCTAAAGAAATTGCTAAAAGTTACTCGATTAGCCGCGCTGCTGAAGGGGGAGAAAATTTTGGTAATATCTCTCAAAGAGTGCCGGTTCCTGCTAGTTTAGATCCGAGTCGGGGACGGCGAGATGTGCGGGTGAAGGCGCGAGATGTTGATGAATTGGCTTTCGGAACAGAGGAGATTGATTTGGGTGCAGTTGAGCAAATTGTGGACACCGGACAGTTAAGGGCGATCGCTGCGGCAATGGTTTATGCTAAGCAGCAATACATGGACGGAAAACGCACTTTGTCAGAAATCATAGATTTGGTGATGGCAGATATTGACGCGCGGGGGATGGATATTTTATCGCCTTTTCCTGAAGGCGATTTTGCCATGTTTCGAGGGTTTGAATTGGCGGCGGCAATTAATCGGCTTCGCAGTTTGTCCGTTGTTGCTAAGTAGACTTGCTTAATATAAGTATTGTTGTCCTACTTTTGATATGCTGACAAAAGTGAGTGCAAAAACCGCGATTGAAGTATGACAGGCAATATCGGACAACTGACTGCTTTAAGCGATCGCCCGTATATAGTATTAAGCAATCAAGGGGAGGTTTTACAGTTAGAGTTAAAACAGCAGCAGCACGTATTGGGGCGCGATCGCACTCGTGCTGATTTAGTCATTCCCGAAGCTTGGCGCGCAGTTTCCGGCGTTCACAGTGTTTTGCGCCAAATTGGGGATAATTACTGGATTTACGACGGTGACGGGCAGCGGCCCAGCACTAATGGCTTATTTGTCGATCGCACTCGCATCACTCCCAATGACGGTTATTGTCTGAAAGACGGTACAGAAATTAAAATCGGTCTCGATCCTCAAAATCAAGTTTTGCTGACTTATTTTAATCCGCTGGCGAATCAGGTTGCTGTCCCTAGCAAGCAGTCAATTCCTCTTAAGAATCGATCGGTTTTGTTGGGCCGCGATCCAAACGCTTCGCTGCAATTAGATGCGCCGCTTGTTTCTAGACGCCACGCTACAATCGACCAAGACAGTCGCGGTAATTATATTTTGCGAGACTACAGCGTTAACGGCGTTTTTGTTAACGGTCAGCGAGTGACAAATTCTGTACAGTTGTCCGAGGGAGATGCAATTCGGATCGGCCCGTTTACTCTAACTTACCGCAGCGGTGAGTTGCAGATGCAAGACTCCGGCCATCAAATTCGTTTGGATGCTGACAGTCTGGTGATTCCGAAGCGTTTGGATAACATTACTTTGGCGATCGAACCGGGGCAGTTTGTGGCTTTAGTCGGCGGTAGCGGTGCGGGTAAATCTACTTTAATGCGGACGCTTTTAGGCATCGAAAAAACTACTAACGGCGCTGTGTTTCTCAACGGCGACAACCTGCGCCAAAACTTCAATATTTACCGCAATCAAATCGGTTACGTGCCTCAAGATGATATTGTGCACGCAGATTTAACGGTAGAAGAAGTCTTGAGTTATGCAGCTAAACTGCGCTTACCTCCCGATACAGATGTCAAGCAGGTAGTCGCAAAAACTTTAGAAGATATTGAAATGACTCACCGCCGCAAGGCTTTAGTAAAACAGCTTAGCGGCGGACAGCGGAAGCGGGTCAGTATTGGAGTCGAACTGTTAGCAGACCCGAAACTTTTCTTTTTAGACGAACCTACTTCAGGACTCGATCCGGGTTTGGATAAGAAGATGATGCAACTGCTGCGAAAGTTGGCAAATCAAGGCCGGACGGTGATTCTGGTGACTCACGCGACGGCAAATATCACGATGTGCGATCGGATCGTTTTTATGGGTCGCGGCGGACGCCTTTGTTACTTCGGCCCGCCTAGGGAAGCCCTCGATTTTTTCGATGTCAAAACTGGCGATTTTGCAGACATTTACAACGAATTAGAAACAGGAGAAACCAACGTTCAAAGCTGGGCAGAAAAGTTTAATAAATCTCTCTACTATCAGCGCTATATTGTCAACCACTTCAGCACAGGCAACGCTAATGCAAAAACGCCTTCCTCACCTTCTGTCCCCAAATCTCAATCTTTTGTAAAACAACTGGTTTTGCTCGCCCAGCGCTATTTTCAGCTTATTTCCCGCGACTTAGTTAACTTGAGTTTGGCTCTTTTGACAGCGCCGATAGGCATTAGTTTGCTGCGGCTAGCCGTCAGAGATAAAGACCCGTTAATTGGAGCACCAGAGGCAACTTTAGCACCTTTGGCGTTGCGAGTTTTGTTTGTATTTACCTGTGCGGCGATTTGGGTAGGACTGGCAACTTCTCTGCAAGAAATTGTCAAAGAATCTGCTATTTATCTGCGCGAACGTTTGGTTAATTTAGGATTGTTTGCTTATTTGGGTTCAAAGTTTTTCATACTTTCTGGTTTGGCAGTATTGCAAACGCTGTTAATGGTAGGAGTTATTCTGAGTGCGTTTAAATCCCCCGAACCGAGTTTTATTTCCTGGCCTGTGGGAGCAAGTATTACCACATTCCTAACTTTGATGAGCTGCATAAGTCTCGGATTATTCGTTTCCGCGATTGTTAAAAATGGCTCTCAAGCTAACAGCGCTTTGCCTCTATTATTGCTGCCTCAGATTATTTTTTCGGGAGTTTTGTTTAAGATGGAAGGTGCGGCGAGCAAGTTTTCTTGGCTGATGTTAAGCCGCTGGTCTGTGGGTGCTTACGGCTCTTTAGTTAATGTGAATGGGATGGTTCCCGCGCCTACTACATTACCGGACGGGAGTACGCTTCCTCAGCCGTTTGAGCCTACTCCTGTTTACGATCCAACCTGGGAAAATTTGAGTTTAAATTGGGGTATTTTGTGCGTGCATATTTTCGTTTATTTGATGTTGACTCTGTGGTTGCAGAAGCGGAAGGATATTTTATAATTAAAATTACGCCTTTTTCACTCATAGTTTATTATAAAATCAGATCGTAGGAGAGATAAGTGTTAGTTAAAACCAACGCATTAGTAGAAATCGCTGCATCGCCTGAAGTAGTCTTTGATTTTGTTACGTCCCTGTCAAATCTGCCCAAAGTCTTTCGCGGATATGGCCCAATTCCAGCAATTATTAAAGCTGAGATGGCAGATGGTGGAGAGATGCGTGAAGGCGGCGTGCGGCGGATAGAAAATTCCGACACTTCGGTTATTGATGAAGAAATCATTACTTTCAAAAAGCCAGAAAGACAAACCTACCGACTGGTTAGAGGGTTTAAGTTTCCGATTTCTCTACTCATTGAGTCTGGTGGCGGAGATTGGAATTTCACTCCTACAGCAAAGGGAACTCGGATTGATTGGGAGTTTTATTTTATGCTGACTTCTCCGGTATTCTATCCGCTTGGGTGGTTGCTAGTTCAGGTTTTTATGCAAAAAGCTATGCAGCAGTGTTTAGATAATATTCAAGAATATTTGGCTAACCCAAGCGAATAGATTGTATGAATTATTGGCTAATGAAGTCGGAACCAGATGTTTACAGTATTGCGGATTTGAAGGGCGATCGCACTTGTACTTGGGATGGCGTTCGCAACTATCAAGCGCGCAATTTCCTGCGAGAAATGATTCGGGGAGATTTAGTATTTTTTTACCATTCTAATACTAAAATTCCGGGAATTGTCGGGTTGGTGCGCGTCGTTGAAACTGGAATTGCTGACCCAACTCAGTTCGATGTTAATAGCGAATATTATGATGCTAAATCGCAGTTTGATGCTCCTCGCTGGCAAACTGTGAAAGTAGAGTTTGTTGAGGAGTTTGCTAAGTTAATATCTTTGGATGAACTGAAACAAAAGTTTAGTGCTGATGAGATTTTGCTGGTGAGGAAAGGCAATCGGTTATCGGTGATGCCGGTGTCTGAAGCTGCTGCCCAGAAGATTTTGAATATGAGATAAACTGTGGCAATTTAACCTGCATATTTGGGGCGGGCAAGATGCCCACCCCACAAAAATTTAAAGACTTTAGGAAAATGAGCTGTAAGGGTATTGGCATCTTGCCTGATGAAGGCTATTTTAGATTAAGTTGCGGTTGTGCTTAGTCATAATGATTCGCGGAAATTTGAGTGAGGCCAGCAATCAGGATCTGGGCGGGGAAGATGCCCGCCCCACAGGTCAATATCAGCTTTTTGTGGGACAGGCTTCTAGTCTGCAAATTAAAGTCAGAGATGCTCAATTAAAAGTTACTTACAGAAATTTACCTCATTGGGAGTTAGAAGGAGCGGTCTATTTCATCACTTTTAATACTTGGGAAAAGCTGGAATTAACTCCGGCTGCGAGGCAAGTTGTCGTCAATGCTTGCAAGTTTTTTGATAGGCAAAGGTATCAAATCTTTTGCTTAGTTGTAATGCCAGATCGTGTGCATATGCTAATGCAGCCTTTAGCAAAGTCGGATTATAAATTCTGGTCGCTCAGCAGCATTCTGCACAGTATTAAAAGCTACAGTTCTAAACAAATTCCCAAGGTGATGAAGCATATTGGTACTGTTTGGCAGGATGAGCGACATGACCATATTGTCAGAGATGAACGAGAATTTCAGGTTTTTTGGGAATATATTAGGCAAAATCCTGTCAAAGCTGGTCTTTCAGTGACTCCAGAGGAATATCCTTTTTTCTGGCAAATGTATGAAGTTTAGCTTCTGCTGAATTTCTTGTGGGGTGGGCATCTTGCCCGCCCAAGCTTCAGTCACAGGCAAGATGCCTGTGCCACAAGGATTTCACAGGCAAGATGCCTGTGCCACAAGGATTTCACAGGCAAGATGCCTGTGCCACAAAGGTTTCACAGGCAAGATGCCTGTGCCACAAAGATTCTTGTGGGGTGGGCTTCTAGCTCGCCCCAAATATTTGCACAGGCAAGATGCCTGTGCCACAAAGATTCTTGTGGGGTGGGCATCTTGCCCGCCCCAAATATTTGCACAGGCAAGATGCCTGTGCCACAAAAATTCTTGTGGGGTGGGCTTCTAGCCCGCCCAAACTATTTAAAATTATCCTAAAGACCGGCCGCACAAACTGCGGCTCCAATTAACCCTACATTGGGATTCAAAACCAATCGAACAGGCATCATTTCTAACAGGGAATCCATCCGGCCTTTGTGCGTAAAAGCTCGCATAAAACCCCCTTCTTGAATCAGCGGCAAAATTTTAGCAGCGATGCCGCCAGCTACGTACAAACCGCCGTAAGGTAAAAGTGATACAGCCATATTTCCCGCCACCGCACCGTAAGCTTCTACAAACATTTGCATTGTTTGTTCCGAAAGCCGATCGCACTTTTTGAGTGCCGCCTGTGCAATTGTCGCCCCCGGATCGACAGTCTTCTCGCTTTTACCGATTTCTGACTCCCATTTTCTGATAACTTCCCCTACCTCCGGCGATTCAGGAGCGAACTTTCTGTCCCGCAAAAACTGGTAAATTGAAACAATCCCTTGTCCCGAAACTACACGCTCGATCGATATTCTTTGAATGTCGTGTTTTGCTAACAAATATTTCAGCAATTCAAACTCCAACTCCGAGCGAGGTGCAAAGTCACCGTGTCCCCCTTCCGAAGAAAAAACTCTGATGCCATTTGCCTCGGGAATTGCAAAACAATTTCCCAAACCAGTACCCGCACCAATCACAGCAATTGGATCGTATTCGCGGGGTTTTCCTACTTGCAAAGTGTGCAAATCTCGATCGTCCAAACCCCAAACGCCGTAGCCAACCGCAACAAAATCATTAATTAAACTGACGCGGGATATTCCTAATTCTTGTTCCAGACGCTTCGCTTCTAGCATCCAAGGCAAATTAGTCAGTTTTGCAGTATTGTTAACCACCGGGCCTGCGATCGCAAAACAAGCTTTTTCAGGTTGTGGTGTCAAATTCAACTTAGTAGCAGCTTCCGTCAAAAACTGCCGCACCATCGGTACTAAATCAGGGAACTCTCCGCTCGGATAGCGAAACTCGTAAAGAGCGTTCATTTCACCGTTAACATTCCTTTCCACCAAGCGCAAAATTGTCTTAGTTCCGCCAATATCGCCCGCTAATAATAATGTCATAAACCTCCTATTCAACCCAACATAACATTCCCCATTTAAACACCCACAGTATTAATTGCCAACCAAGCCCGCAGCACCTCAGCCACAGTCCAAGCTTGAGCCGTGCAGCCCCGCGGCGAGTGGGGGGCGTCGCCCTCAAAAATTTCGCTCAGACTGCCAACCCCGCAGGCTCTTATATGATGTGCCATGGGTTCGAGGAATTCGATCGCTTGTGCTGGGTTTTTGTATACGTGCAAGTGCGCCAAGACAAACGGGCCAATCAGCCAGCCCCAAACTGTGCCCTGGTGGTAGGCGCCGTCGCGCTGCAATTGGTCGCCTCCGTATGCGCCGCGATACTGGGGGTGCTGCGGCGAGAGGCTGCGGAGGCCGACAGAAGTCAGAAGCCCTTCAGCGCAGGCGTCCACCACGCCCCGCTGCTGGATGGGCGTCAGTAACGGTGTATACCGGGTTTGCTTGTGCATCCCCGCTGACAAGGAGTTGGCCCAGTGAGGAGGAATCGAGTCTAGGGGCAAGGATACGGCGAATATTTGGTTGGGCCGCAGGGAACTATCGTGTCCGTCTGGGCCGTCGAGAACGTCGTAACAGTAACCGGTTGAGGCGTTCCAGAAGCGAGGAAATCCGGCTGCTGTTCGATCGCCCAATTGCTGGTATTCATTGTGAGGCTTGCCCAGTTTTCGAGCAAAACTTGCCATAGCTTGTACAGCATTGTACCAAAGCGCGCTGAGTTCGATCGGCTTACCAATCCGGGGCGTCACCACCCAATCGCCGATTTTCGCGTCCATCCAAGTCAGTTGCACTCCCTTCTCGCCCGCGTAGATTAAACCGTCATCGGGATCGACGCGGATGTTATACCGAGTTCCCCTTACGTGCCAATCAACAATCTCACGTAAAGTAGGCCAGAGTTCGCTCAAAAGTCGATCGTCCCCCGTGGCATCGATATAAGCGCGAATTGCCTCAAAGTACCACAGAGTGGCGTCTGCGGTGTTGTATTCCGGTGCGCCGCCCGCATCCGGAAAGCGGTTCGGCAGCATCCCCCGATCGACATACCGAGCAAATGTCCGCAAAATCGATCGCGCAATTTCCCATCGCCCGGTACAGATTGTGAGACCTGGCAGGGCGATCGTCGTGTCGCGCCCCCAGTCGCTGAACCAGGGATATCCGGCGATGATCGTTTTGCCTTCGGGTTCCTCCGGTAGCGGGCGGCTGACGATAAATTGGTCGGCGGCGAGCACTAAGCGATCGATCCAGTCGGGAGATTCGCTCACCTTTGACCAGTTTTGCAGCAGTTGTCGGTCATAAGTGCGACGCCTTTCTAAAGCTGTACCGCCGTTGAGTTCGGTATTTTTCTCGGTGCTCGCTATCAATGTGAGAGAACTTCCCGGTGCGATCGTCATGTGAAAAGTCGCCGCGTGCAAGTGATCCTCGCAGCAATCCAATCCGCGGCGCTTTTCGGCTGCTAGATCCAATCCGTAATGCCAATTGTATAAGGGCGCAGAGACTCGAAATTTGGCCTCTGGTGTGGCATCTGTCAGCAGGTACAGGGGTGCAGCCTTGGGAAATGGAGTCACGCAAACCCCGCTTTCCAAGGTTTCTAAGCTCATCTGCCAGTCGCCGGCGCTCGTCGTGTGGTGGTAGTCGCGGTAGTTGACTAGGGCTTTGACAGCGAGGGCGATCGGTTGTGAGGCGCGGTGCAGGCGGTATTGAATATATGTTGTGTTAGCACCTTGCTGCATCCAAATCCGCTTTTCCAGGATAGCGTCGGCGAGAGCAAACCTCCAAACAGGTGTAGTGCCTTCTAGGTGAAAGCTTTCGACGTATTTGTAGCCGTGGGGTTCCATCGTCGCGTCGGCCCAGCGGTTTGTATAAAGCGGATAGGGGCGATCGCGATACACAGCCGTCTCGTCTAGCTTGGCGAGCATCAAAGTGCGCCCCAGCGGGGGTTTGAGGGCGGCTACCAGCAGGCCGTGATAGCGGCGGGTGAGGAGATTGGCGATCGTCCCGCTAGCGTAACCGCCGATCCCGTTTGTGACCAACCACTCGCGAGACTCCGCCGAGTCGAGATTGCAGCAGATTTCCCGTCCAAAAGCAATAGTCATAAAGTTCACACTCCGGCTGATTTTTGATCTACCTTGAGGTAGATTTTCGACATGATATCAACAAGAAAGATTAACCCCTGCCGCCAGCTAATTTGGCGATCGCCTTCGTGCAGATTCATGTTCTAATTTAGACATAACCAACCGCTACTTTTGCCCAATACACAATTCTAGCCTTTGATGGCTCTATCTAAAGTTAGTTGTTTCTTATATTAAGTAATATTACCGTCTAAACAGGCGCTGAACGTTAAGGGCAAAGGATTTGATAGCGCGTCGGGCGATCGAACTACCAACCTATTTTATAAGGAGAACAACTCAAAGTGAAGATAGGAGCAAATTATCTCGGCAACAACCAATGTAAATTTACCGTTTGGGCGCCCACAATCCAACAAATAGCTGTCCAAATAGTTTCCCCAAAAAAACGCCTGATACCCATGCAACCATCCGCAGAAGGTTATTGGGAAACCACAGCTACAGACATCGAACCAGGAACCCTTTACACCTACCAAATCGAAGGAAAAACTGACCGACCAGACCCAGCCTCAAAATATCAACCCCAAGGAGTACACGCTCCGTCGCAAGTAATAGATCAAAATATTTTTACTTGGACTGATACAAGTTGGCAAGGCGTGCCGCTACCCGAAATGATTATCTACGAACTGCACGTCGGCACATTCACCCAAGCCGGAACATTTGAAGCAATAATTCCCCAACTCAAACAACTTAAAGAATTGGGAATCAACGCCATCGAAATAATGCCAGTAGCCCAATTCCCCGGCGAGCGAAACTGGGGATACGACGGCGTATATCCCTACGCCGTCCAAAACTCCTACGGCGGCCCCGAAGGCTTCAAAAAACTTGTCAACGCCTGCCACGAACACGGTATCTCAGTAATTCTAGATGTAGTTTACAACCACCTCGGTCCCGAAGGAAACTACCTCCGCGAATTTGGCCCTTACTTTACATCAAAATACGGCTCGATTTGGGGAGACCCCCTAAACTTCGACGACGCCTACAGCGACGGCGTGCGCAACTATTTTCTTGAAAACGCCCTCTACTGGTTTCGAGACTATCACATCGACGCTCTAAGACTAGACGCAATTCAAGCAATATTTGAAGTAGGTGCAAGACCATTTTTGCAAGAACTTTCTGATGCCACCGCCGAAATTTCTCAAGAGGTAGGAAGGCAGCTTTACTTAATAGCCGAAAGTGACTTAAACGATGTCCGCACTATACGTCCCAAAGAACTCGGCGGCTTCGGACTAGACGCCCAATGGTGCGATGACTTCCACCACGCACTCCACGCCTTGCTAACCGGAGAAGACGACCGATACTACCAAGATTTCGGCAAGTGCGAACACTTAGAAAAAGCCTTCAAAGAAAGCTTTGTTTACTCGGGCCAGTACGCCCCCCACAGAAAGCGGAGACACGGCAATTCAGTCAAGGATGAACCCGGTCATAAATTTCTGGTATTTTCCCAAACTCACGATCAAATCGGCAACCGGATTTTGGGAGACAGACTCTCGAAAATAGTTGACTTTGAAGGATTGAAACTCGCCGCCGGCACAGTCTTAATTTCTCCCTACATTCCCTTCTTTTTTATGGGAGAAGAATACGGAGAAGAAGCCCCGTTTTTGTACTTTGTATCCCACTCAGATGCTAACTTAATTGAAGCTATCCGCAAAGACAAACAACAAGAATTTAAAATCTTTGAAGGCAGAGGCGAGTTTCAAGACCCCCAAAGTCCTGAGAGTTTCGATAAGTGCAAGTTAAACTGGGAAAAACAAACAGAAGGCAAACACAAAATCCTCTGGGAATGGCACCAACATCTGATTCAACTGCGGCGGACAATACCTGCCCTTAAAAAACTCGACAAAAACAATCTCGAAGTGTCCAGCATTGAAGCGGAAAAAATCTTATTTCTACGTCGCTGGACAGATGACAGCCAGATATTCTGCATTCTAAACTTCAACAGGCAAGACGTAGCTTTTACGGCTGCACTTCCCCAAGGCAACTGGAACAAAATTTTAGACTCTGCTGATGAAAAATGGATGGGTTCAGGTTCTAGCTTGCCTGAAAAGATAAATTCACAGCAAGAATTGACAGTTAAACCCCAGAGTTTCGCACTCTACGAAATAATACAGAAATAGTAGGTTGGGCGGAGCGAAGCGTAGGGTTCGCTCCCGCTCAACACAACAACTGATTTTAGATGGGCGATTTGAGATTTTAGATGGGAGCAAAAATCTCAAATTTCAAATATCAAATCTCACTAAAATCTCCAGTTGATGACGTTGGGCGGAGTGAAACCGAGAGTTCGTTCTCCACCCAACCTACTCTTTCTAATTTAACACAACAAATCGCACCAACTAACTACTTAGGAGTAAAATTAAGATGAGAATTCCCACAACAACTTATCGGATTCAATTTCATGGAGGTTTTAACTTTGAAGCAGCCAAACAAATTCTCAACTATCTAGAAGATTTAGGAATTACCGACATTTACGCTTCACCGATATTTAAAGCCAGAAAAGGCAGCTCTCACGGATACGATGTCGTGGACTCAAATCAGCTCAATCCTGAATTAGGAACATCAGAAAACTTTGAAGCGCTCGCATACGAAATCAATAAACGGAATATGGGATGGCTGCAAGATATTGTCCCCAACCACATGGCTTACGACACTCAAAACTTGCTGCTGTTAGACGTATTGGAACACGGCCCGGATTCCGACTATTTCGATTACTTCGATATTGAATGGAATCACGCTTACGAACATCTCAGGGGTCGAGTGCTGGCTCCGCTGCTGGGCAATTTTTATGGAGAGTGTCTTGAAAATGGCGAGATTCAACTCAAATACAGCGAAATTGGGCTAACTATCAATTATTATAGCTTACAATTGCCAGTTAAAATTGAATCTTATGCTAAATTTATCAGCCATAATTTGGGGCATTTAGCCAGGGAATTAGGCAGACGCCATCCAGATTTTATCAAGTTTTTGGGAATTCTTTATTTGATTAAAAATACCTCTTCAGAAACTAAAGGTAAAGCCAGATACGATCAGATAGCTTTTGTCAAAGGACTGCTGTGGGAACTCTACAATCAAAATCCCCTGGTGCAGGAATTTATCGATGAAAATATCAAGTTTTTTAACGGAGAAAAAGGCAATGCCGAAAGTTTTAATTTGCTGGACGATTTGCTTTCCGAGCAGTTTTACCGTCTGTCATTCTGGAAAGTGGGGGCAGAAGAAATTAACTACCGACGGTTTTTTACAGTCAACGAACTTATTTCGGTAAAAGTTGAAGAGATTAAAGTTTTTCACAAAAACCACGAGCTGATATTCGACCTGGTTGCAGATGGAAAGTTTACCGGACTGAGAATCGACCACATCGACGGACTGTATGACCCCACAGAATATTTGAAACGGCTGCGGGAAAGGGCAGGAGACACTTACATTACTGTTGAAAAAATTCTGGAACACGAAGAAGATTTGCCGTCATATTGGCCGATTCAGGGAACTAGCGGCTACGACTTTTTGAACTACGTAAACGGCGTTTTTTGTCGGTGCGATCGCGAACAGCAATTTAGCGAAATATATCAGAGGTTTACTCGCTTGAACGTTCCCTACCAACAGTTATTTTTAGATAAAAAAGGACTGATTGTTGAGAAAAATCTGGCTGGAGATGTAGACAATCTGGCTCAACTTTTGAAAAATATCTCGGGTCAATCCAGACAGGGCAACGACTTTACTCGTCCCGGTTTGGAAAAAGCGTTAGCGGCTGTTTTGACGATTTTTCCAGTCTACCGAACTTACATCAACCAAGACGGCTTGAGAGAGTCCGATCGCACTTACGTAAAATATGCGATCGCCCACGCCAAAGAACAAGTACCGCGACTCCTGAAAGAACTTAAATTTATCGAAACAGTGCTCTTGCTGGAAGAAGAAGAAACCCTAACAACCGAACAAAAAGAGCAGCGCCGGCACTTTGTCATGAAACTCCAGCAGTTGACAGGCCCATTAATGGCAAAAGGCATTGAAGACACGCTTTTATACGTCTACTATCGGCTTTTATCCCTCAACGAAGTCGGAGGAAACCCCAGTCAGTTCGGCGTTTCGCTAGTAGATTTTCACGAGTTCAACCAACAGCAGCAAGCAGCTTGGCCGCACAAAATGAATGCTACAGCTACCCACGATACCAAACGCGGCGAAGATGTGCGAGCCAGAATCAACGTTTTGTCAGAAATTCCCGATGAATGGGAACAGCAAGTCAGGTCTTGGAGAGAGGTAAACTCTTCTAAGAAAGTCAACTTTGTGAATCGAATGGTTCCCGATACTAATGACGAATACTTCCTGTACCAAACTCTGCTAGGCAGTTTTCCCTTTGAAGGAATTGAAAACACTGATTATGTCGATCGCCTGAAAGATTATGTCATTAAAGCTGTCCGCGAAGCCAAAGTTTATACGGCTTGGCTGAGACCGGATAACGACTACGAAGCTGGTTTTATGACCTTTGTCGATAGCGTTCTCGAACCTTCTGAACAAAATCAGTTTCTCAACAAATTTACACCTTTCTGGAAAAAAGTAGCTAATTACGGAATTTTCAATTCTTTATCTCAAACTCTGCTGAAAATCGCGGCTCCGGGCGTTCCCGACATTTATCAAGGGACGGAATTCTGGGATTTAAGCCACGTCGATCCCGATAACCGCCGTCCCGTAGATTTTGAGCGCAGAATCGAGGTTTTGCGGGAAATTAAAGAGCAAGCTCAGACAGATATTTTGCAACTGGTGGAAGATTTGATTGCGACGCGAGAAGACGCTAGAATTAAGTTGTTTTTGACTGCAAGAGCGCTAGAAGCGAGAAAAAAATACTTGCAAGTTTTTCAATCAGGCGATTATCTGCCCCTGCAAGCAGTTGGCACGTTTAAAGATAATATTGTTGCCTTTGCCAGAAGCTTTGGAGAGACTACCGCTATTGTCATTGCTCCCCGGTTTTTGACGGGAATTGTCAAACCGGAAGAAATGCCGATCGGCAAACAAGTCTGGAAAGATACTAATTTGAAATTGTCCGAGCAAATGCCGTCGGTTTGGAAAGATGCGATTACAAATCAGGCGGTAGAAAGTAACGGTACTTTGGCAATTGGTGATGCTCTGAGTTACTTTCCCGCAGCTCTGCTGATCGGTAAAGAATAGCAATTTAAAGCTGGAAAATTCAATAATTATCCGAAATTCCCACGAAGCGGACTTGAGGCTCTCCCTCTACATATTGATTCCCAGCCACAGCCTGGAAGTAAACCGAAAGGGACACGGCAATGCCGTGTCCCTTTTCACAATTGATATTAAACCAGATTTTTTGAAGTCAAAAAACCGATCGCCCCTACCAACCAAACAAAATTCATACAACAAAGACGGCAAATACAACACAACGTATACGGTTTGCCACAATACCCGAATCGATCGTACCCCGTACATTAGGAAGAGTAAAGAAAAGCAGTCAACAACTGTAGCGGCGCAAGGCTCGTGAATGCAACCGTCCCTCAAAAGGTTCGGTAAACACGCCTTCATCCCCCGGTCTAACCGCCCGCAGTATAGAGATAAGCACCCTATCGAAGACTGTATTAAAGCAGGACTCACTATCCGTACACCTCCCAGGTGAAATCGCAGTCCTGAATAACCAGACTATCACACAGATAGAAAACCAAAATTTTGTAGAGATTGGAGCCGGAACACCCCTATGGGAAAAGTAGTTGGAATTGACTTAGGTACGACAAACTCCTGCGTCGCAGTTATGGAAGGCGGCAAACCCACCGTCATAGCCAACGCCGAAGGGGGTCGCACCACACCTTCTGTAGTAGCATATGCTAAAAATGGCGATCAACTTGTCGGACAAATCGCCAAGCGTCAAGCCGTGATGAACGCCGAAAACACCTTTTACTCAGTAAAACGGTTTATCGGGCGTCGGGTTGATGAAGTAGCCCATGAAACCACTGAAGTTTCCTACAAAGTCCTCAAAGTCGGCAACAGCCTCAAACTAGACTGTCCCGCCCGCGGCAAGCAATTTGCCCCAGAAGAAATTTCTGCACAAGTTCTCCGCAAACTGGTAGAAGACGCCAGCAAATACCTCGGCGAAACTGTCACCCAAGCGGTAATTACTGTTCCCGCTTACTTCAACGACTCCCAGCGCCAAGCTACGAAAGACGCTGGTAAAATTGCCGGGATTGAAGTGCTGCGGATTATTAACGAACCTACAGCGGCCGCTTTAGCTTACGGATTAGATAAAAAGAGCAACGAAACCATCCTCGTATTTGACTTAGGTGGCGGTACTTTCGACGTATCTATTCTAGAAGTGGGCGACGGCGTATTTGAAGTGCTAGCAACTTCTGGAGACACTCACCTCGGCGGTGACGACTTCGACAAAAAAATCGTCGATTACATCGCTAACGAATTCCAAAGAGCCGAAGGAATTGACCTCCGCAAAGACAAACAAGCACTGCAACGCCTGACGGAAGCTGCTGAAAAAGCCAAGATTGAGCTTTCGAGCGTTACCCAAGCAGAAATCAACCTGCCGTTTATTACCGCGACTCAAGACGGGCCAAAACACTTGGACACGACTTTGACGCGGGGCAAGTTTGAAGAACTGTGCTCGGATTTGATCGATCGCTCTCGCATCCCCGTAGAAAATGCGATCCGCGACGCTAAATTAGACAAATCTGCAATTAATGAAGTTGTCTTAGTTGGCGGTTCTACACGCATTCCTGCCGTGCAAGAACTGGTCAAAAAAATCCTCGGCAAAGAACCCAACCAAACGGTAAACCCGGATGAAGTGGTAGCAGTCGGTGCAGCAATTCAAGCCGGCGTACTCGCAGGCGAAGTCAAAGACATCCTCTTGCTCGACGTTACTCCGCTATCTCTCGGCGTCGAAACCTTGGGCGGCGTAATGACCAAAATTATTCCCCGCAACACCACTATTCCTACTAAGAAGTCGGAAACTTTCTCGACGGCTGTAGACGGCCAAACAAACGTGGAAATTCACGTTTTGCAAGGCGAACGAGAAATGGCGAATGACAACAAGGATTTGGGAACCTTCCGCTTAGATGGAGTTCCACCTGCCCCCCGTGGCGTACCTCAAATTGAAGTTACTTTCGATATCGATGCTAACGGTATTTTGAATGTAGCTGCTAAGGATAAAGGTACTGGCAAGGAGCAATCGATTAGCATTACTGGTGCTTCTACTTTGCCCAGCAATGAAGTCGAAAAAATGGTCAAGGAAGCCGAGGCGAATGCGGCTGCTGACAAGGAACGTCGCGAAAGGATCGATCGCAAAAACCAAGCTGATTCTTTGGCCTATCAAATTGAGAAGCAGTTGGCAGAACTTGGAGACAAGGTTCCTGCTGCTGACAAGACTAAGGTTGAAGGGTTGATCAAAGACTTGCGCGATGCGATCAACAGTGAAGATGACGATCGCATCAAAACCTTGACAACAGAATTGCAGCAAGCATTCTACGCTGTCAGCAGCAACCTGTACCAGCAAGCAGGCGGCCCGACTGACGGCCCCGGTGGCCCCGGCGGCTACGGAGACGGCGGCCCCACTGGCGGCGGCGACGACGTGATTGACGCCGATTTCACTGAAGGCAACAAATAGCAGGCTAAATTAAAAGCCCGCAGCTAGAAGCAAGAAACCCGGTTTTGAACAGAAACCGGGTTTCTGTGCATTCAAAAACAAACCAAAGCCGATCGCCCAAAATCAGTAAAAATCTGCTTGAAGTATAGTGAAAAAACTTGAATATGCTTCAGTAAATATCATAAACTAGCAGTAATATCAACTCCGGTAGCATCGGAATTAATATTACCGACAGTCAGGACACGGCGCAGTGCCGTGTCCCTACAATAATCGGGGTAGGGACACGGCACTGCGCCGTGTCTTCGGTATCATTCCGATGCAACCGGAAACGATATAATATCGCAATCGAGAGCAATCAAATGTCACGTTATCCTATACAAAATCCCTCCCCAAATACTCCCAGCCCATCTCATGTAGCATCCTTGCGCCGACTCCGCCGGATCAGCCATTTACTAGACAATTCAATTCCAATTCCCGGCACAAAATACCGCATCGGACTCGATCCGATATTGGGACTGATACCCGGTGGCGGCGATTTAATCAGTTCAATTTTTGCAGGATATGTTGTCTTCAAATCCGCTCAAATGGGAGTGCCTCAAGAGACTTTAGTACAAATGGCAGCTAATATCGTATTTGATACAGTTGCCGGTACAGTACCTGTGGCCGGAGACTTGTTGGATGTTGCTTGGAAAGCTAATGTCAAAAATATAGAATTGCTGGATGCTCATTTAGGTTCTCCCGAACAAGGCAAAAAAGCCGATTGGCTATTTGTGGCTGCTTTGCTGTTGGGTCTGATGTTAATTGTCGGAGGCGTGATTTTCTTAAGCGTGATGCTTTTTGGGTGGCTATTTCAAGTAATTACCGGGCGTTGAGTTTGGGTTTGAGGCTAAAGATAAATCACTTTAGATGTGTCAGTTTCAGAGGAACTCATCTGCTCTGAATTGTACTTAAACAATTAAGTTTTAGTAGGATGAGTGGCCAGTAAAAACATCTGGATTTAGGATAATTTATACTTGACAAATAATTTCTAACTGCGAGCTAGGAAAAAACTGTTAGGTGATCCGAAAAGTTCTCAAGGAATACTAAAATTTCTCATGGTTTTAAAATTCAACCAACCCATGCCAAGAAAAGTTCTGGTGCTTTTACCCAAAAGAGATATGCGACAGAAATCGCAGCTATTGAGCAGAGTCTATTAAAGCACTTCGGAGACATCAAAGACTAGGCAGCATCTCACTGGTTGGTGTCAAAAGTGAGATGCTACCGTTCCTCTGACCGAGATTGAGGTAAATCAGCACTCTTTTTCTCTCTCAAATGTGTTCTATAATACAAACCGATCGCCCTTTCTCGAACCTAAAAGATATATCTTAAGGGCATTGACAAAAAATATTAAATGTGCGTTGAGATTGAAATTTTCTTTCAAACTAGCTATTGACCAGATCGCCCTTGAGTCAGATATAGTTATATAATCCAGACTATAATATCAAATTGATATAAATGCTTGAATTATCAGCCCTTGGGCTGCTACAGTTGCAACCCCTGCACGGCTATCGGCTAAAGCAACAACTGGAGCTGTTTATGAGCAGTTGCATCAGCGTTAACTACGGAGCGATTTACCCGCTGCTGAAGCGCTTGGAAGAGCGAGGGGAGATTTCGGTAATAGCCGAAGAAGCCGGAGATGCGGGCTGTCCGCGCAAGATATACGGAATTACCGCCAAAGGGCGCGAACTATGGAGGGAAAAAATGCTCGAACACCCTCAAGAAAGCTGGGTTAACAGCGGTTCCCGGTTCCAAATCAAGTTTTTCTTTTTTGGCGACTTAGAACCCGCAGAACGGCTGAAATTGTTGGAACACCGCTTGCGAGCCTGTTACACCCGGCAAGACTACATCGAAAGCCTCAAAAGCGAATATCCACTAACTGACGACTATCAATTCGCCTCTCGCGATCGCTGCAAGTCAGTGCTGGCGTCAGAGATAAAGTGGTTAACCGAGCAACTAGCCAAGGAAAAAAGCGCGATCGCCGGAGTGCGTGACTCCCCAACCTCCGCTGAATCCGGCGAATCCCAGGGAAAATCCTTCCAACTCACCCACTCAGGTGAGTCATAAGAAGGATGTGTAATCCTTCCTGCCATCGTAACTTTTGAGAGATAACAAGAAGCTTTCCTAAAAATAATCAGCCCCAGGCTTGGCTCACTGCCATCGGACTAAAGCCCTGCACATACCCCAACCTCATTAAAAAGAGACTTTCCAGATTCCATCCTGTTTCAAAGCGCTTGTCCTGATTCCCCCTTTTTTTCAGGACGCCCGGGGATGAAAGATTCCGCCAAAGTCTCAGTCAGTCAGACGTTAAAAAAAAAATCTAAGTGGTGCTGCCAATGAGTTATTCTAAATCCCCAGAATCCGTGGTTGAAGCTGAAGAGCAAAAATCTGCCACACCGGAACTTCACCCAACCGATGCAGATGCAGACAGCGATCGACCGCAGGATTTGGCCCCCGTTGCCGATCGCCCCGAACCTGTGGCTAAACCGCGATCGCGCTGGCCCCTAATTGCCGCGCTCGCGATCGCCGCAGGCGCAGCAGGTTTCGGCTGGTACTCGTGGCAATCGGGTCAGAATCGCGCACAGCAACCTGCAGCAGCAGCCCAACCCCAAGGCATACCAGTCAAGCTGGCAGCCGTAGAAACCAGTTCAGTCCAAGATACCTCGGAATTTGTCAGCAGCTTAGAAGCCAAGCGTTCGGTAGAAATCAAACCCGAAGCAGAAGGGCTAGTCACGGAGATTTTTGTCAAATCCGGGGACTTCATAAACCAAGGGCAAGTCATCGCCCGCATGAAAAGCGACAGCGCCCAAGCTGATTTGAGGCAATCCCAAGCCAACCTGATTCGCGCTCAATCCCACTTAGCAGAATTGCAAGCAGGAACCAGGCCCGAAGAAATCGCCCAAGCTCAAGCCCAAGTCGCCCAAGCCCAAGCCAACCTAGCCCAACTGCGATCGGGCTCTCGACCAGAAGAAATTGGTCAAGCCCAAGCCCGCGTTTCCCAAGCTGAAGCCGACCTCGCCGACGCCCAAACAGGTAGCCTCTTAGAAGACATCGCCCAAGCCAGAGCGCAAATAGAAGCAAGCACAGCCGAAGCAAAGTTAGCCAGCCAGCAGCTTTCCAGATATCAGGCATTGGCGCGAGAAGGCGCAGAATCCGCCAACACCCTCGAGGAATACACCCAAAAAGCAGGCACCGCCAAAGCCAACCTCCGAGAAGCTCAAAGGCGGTTCGAGCAGCGGCAAAAAAACAGACAAGCCGAGATCGAGCGCCGGACAGCAGCTTTGCAACAGCAGCGGCAAGCTTTGCGGCAACTGCAAAACGGTTCGCGCCCAGAGGAAATAGCCAAAGCCGAAGCAGAAGTCGCACAAGCCAAGAGCAGATTAGCCCAGTTAGCCAACGGCACTCGCCAAGAACAGCTCGATCAAGCTGAAGCGCAAGTTGCCGAGGCCGCCGCTCAAGTGCGCCGCTTTGAAGTACAACTGCAAGAAACTGCTGTCATCGCGCCCTTCGCGGGAGTCATCGGCGACATACCAGTGAAAGTAGGTGATAACTTGCAAAAAGGTAACGCCATTGCCACCCTGACTGAGAACCAATTGCTAGACTTGCGGTTATCAATTCCTTTGGAACGGCAGCCTCAATTACGCTTAGGGCTGCCAGTACAAATGCTCGACGCTCAAGGTAAGGCGATCGCCCAAGGTCAAATCAGTTTTATCTCCCCGAACGTCAGCGCCAATTCCCAAACAATTTTAGCTAAAGCCACATTTCCCAACCCCAGCGGCGAACTGCTTAATCTCCAGTTTGTAAAAGCTAAAGTCATCTGGAAACAGAAACCCGGAATTTTAGTTCCAGTAACAGCAGTCACTCGCTTAGGTGGGGAAACTTTTGTCTTTACAGCTCAAAAGCCGGAACAGCCAAAACCAGGGATGCCACCTTTAGTAGCGCGGCAAAAATCCGTGAAATTGGGAGCCATTGAGGGGAATAATTATCAAGTTATCGAAGGTTTGCAAGCAGGCGAAAAAATTGTTACTGCAGGCATCCTTAACCTGACTGACGGCGCTCCGATTATGGCTCAAGAGGCAGGGAAAGGAGCAGGGGAAAAATTACCATTAGAAAGCAAAAAATAAGGTATGTAGTTGCGCTTGGGCGCTCTTAACAGGTGAATTAAGAGCGCCCAAGCGCAACTACGTACCTGACATTAAACTACTTAATTGCTCAGCTATTAAAAACGGGTAATTTGAATTTTTGACTAAAGTGCAATTAGCAATTAGGAATTAGGAATTAGGAATTATCAACTAACAACTACCCATTACCCAAATAATGTTTGCAGATTTCTTTATTAAACGACCAGTCTTTGCTAGCGTCTGCGCCTTAATTATTATCTTGGTAGGCGCAATTAGCATTCCGACGCTGCCGATCGAGCGCTTCCCCGACATCAGCCCCACCCAAATCAACGTCACAGCCAACTATAGCGGGGCGAGTGCTGAAATTGTCGAAAATGCAGTTACCAACATCCTAGAAAGGCAAATAAACGGCGTTGAAGGACTAAAATATCTAACTTCCAGTAGCAGTAACGATGGCACCAGCACCATTACAGCTACCTTTGATTCATCGCGCAACAAAGACATTGCTGCCGTCGATATTCAAAATCGAGTTGCAGTTGCTCAGCCACAACTACCAGATGCCGTACAACGCACAGGAGTTACAATTACAAAACAATCTACAAGTCTCCTATTAGCGATCGGCTTATTTACAGAAAATAAAGAATACGACACCATATTTTTAAGCAACTATGCTGACCTATATTTAGCAGATGCCTTAAAACGGGTAAAAGGTGTGGGCGACGTGCGAATTTTTGGGGAAAGACGCTATGCAATGCGTTTATGGATAGACCCCAATAAATTAGCAGCTCGCCGTCTCACAATGCAAGATGTAACGAGCGCTCTCAACGAACAAAACTTGCAAGTTGGTGCTGGGAGAGTTGGTCAAGAACCTGCTCCACAGGGACAAATGTATCAAATTGACTTGCGTGCTGAAAGTCGCCTCAAAGAACCAGCAGAATTTGAAGAACTCGTCCTCAAAACAGAGACAAATGGAACGTTAGTTAAATTAAAAGATGTGGGGAGAGCCGAACTAGGGGCAGAGAATTACAGCTCATTTCTGCGATTTCGAGGCAATGATGCAGTAGGTTTAGGGATTTACCAACTGCCCGGAAGTAATGCTTTGAATGTTGCCCATGCCGTCAAAACAGAAATGGAAAAACTAGCGGTTGCTTTCCCTCCGGGGTTGGTACATAGAGTGGCGCTGGACACGACTTTGTTTGTAGAAGAGTCGATGGCAGAAGTAGTCAAGACATTATTTGAAGCAGTCTTGCTAGTGGTGATAGTGATTTTTGTTTTCTTGCAAGACTGGCGCACAACTATTATTCCTACCATCACAATTCCCATTTCTTTGATAGGGACGTTTGCCTTTATCAAAGTTTTCGGATTTACTATTAACAGTTTATCTCTGTTTGGTCTGACATTAGCGACTGGATTAGTGGTGGATGACGCTATCATTGTAGTAGAAAATATTGACCGCCTGATCCGGCAAGGTATGAACGCCCGCCAAGCGGCTTTTGAGTCTATGCGGGAGCTTTTTAGCGCTGTAATTGCGACTTCTTTAGTGTTGATGGCAGTGTTCGTGCCAGTGGCATTTTTCCCCGGAACTACGGGAGCGCTTTACAAACAATTTGCGCTGACTATTGCTTTTTCAGTCCTGCTTTCTACCTTTATGGCTATTACTCTGACGCCCTCACTTGCAGCTATATTACTGCGTCGAGGTCAGAAGTTTGGAGGTCCGCTGGGTTGGGTTTTCGATCGGTTTAATGGAGTTCTTAATTGGGTACAGCGGCAATATCGGCAATCCTTAATATTTCTAACTGGAATTAAGACTATTGTCACCCTCGTGTTTATCGGTTCTCTGGGAGTAACTGCTTGGCTTTATTTATCAGTACCCACAGCATTTATCCCGGAAGAAGACCAGGGCTATTTTATGACTATTATTCAAGGACCCCAAGGTGTTTCGCTGCAATACACTCAGAAAGTAATGGACCAAGTAGAAGCAGAAATCCTCAAACTTCCTGAAGTTGTCGGGACTTTTTCCGTGGGTGGATTTGGTTTTAGCGGTAGCACTTCTAATCAAGGCATTATATTTACTACACTTAAATCCTGGGAAGAACGTCACGGACAAGATCAAACTGTACAAGCGATTATTGGTAAGTTGGGGGGTAAGTTTTTCTCGATTCCCGAAGCTAGAATTTTCCCGGTGAATCCGCCGGCTATTCAAGGTTTAGGTCAATTTGGGGGTTTCCAATTTCAATTGCAAGACCGCAAAGGTAACAGCGGTTTAGATGCCTTAGTCCAGACTATGGGCGGCATTTTGAAGCAGGCAAATCAGACACCGGGATTGCAGGCGGTATTTAGTACGTTTGCTGCGAATACGCCTCAGTTAATTGTGGAGGTTGACCGCAATCGAGCTAAGGCTCTAGATATCCCCATCAATGATGTTTTCAGTACGCTACAAACGGCTCTGGGTGCTCAGTATGTGAACGATTTTAACCTGCAGCAGCGCAATTATCGGGTGTATGTTCAGGCGGACAAACAGTTTCGTGATAACCCTGAAGATATTGGGAAATTGTATGTGCGTTCTGGAAAGAATGAAATGATTCCTTTGAGCAATTTGGTGAAGATTACTCCAGTGGTGGGGGCACAAACTGTTAACCACTACAATTTGTATAGGTCAATTGAAATTACTGGCTCTCCGGCTCCGGGAGCGAGTTCTGGACAGGCGCTAAAATCGATGGACAAGGTGTCGGCTGAAGTTTTGCCCTCGGGTTTTGGCTATGAATGGTCGGGGAGTTCTTTAGAAGAAATTGAGTCGGGCGGTCAAGCACCAATTATTTTCGGTTTGGGGCTGATTTTTGTGTTCTTGGTGTTGGCGGCGCAGTACGAAAATTATGTCGATCCTTTCATTATTTTGCTATCGGTACCTCTGGCGATTTTAGGTGCTCTTTTAGCTCAGTCAGTGCGCGGTTTGGCGAATGATGTTTATTGCCAGATTGGTTTGGTGATGTTGATTGGATTGGCTAGTAAAAATGCGATTTTAATCGTGGAGTTTGCGAACCAGTTACGGGAGCAGGGATATTCAATTGCTAAGGCGGCAGTGGAGGCTTCTCAAGAGCGTTTGCGACCGATTTTGATGACTTCTTTATCATTCATTTTGGGTATTTCTCCTCTGGTTAACCCGGAGGGTGCGGGTGCAGCCAGCCGCCGATCGCTAGGAAATGCGATCGCCGGGGGGATGGTTGTTTCTACTGTCTTGAGTTTGTTTATAGTGCCGGTTCTGTATGTGGTGGTTGTCTCGGCTCGCGATCGCTTTAAGAAGCGCGATCGATCGCAACATCCGCCACACGATGACGCAAATTTGGACGGGAAAATTGCTACCCGCGATGAGGTTGAACGCGATAAAGTATCCCCGTTGTAGTTGGTAAGTTGGAAAGGCGATCGTTTTGCGAGTCTCGTTGGTGCGATCGCCCAAAACCCGCCAATCCCGCATCAAAACCCCCAAAGTCCCCAGATTAGTCCGGGGCTCAATTCTTCAATCCAAAATCCAAAATCTAAAATCTAAAATCCCAAATCCAAAATCCCAAATCTAAAATCTAAAATCTAAAATCTAAAATCGATTGACGGCGGCCCCCCTCTGCGGCTACGCTTTGAAGTGAGAGGTTGCTTGCTTGTAGAGGAGGCAGCCCGCGTCGCCCGAAAATCTAGTTGCACTGCCCAAAGCTGCGCTAACAGCAATGGACAGCATAACCGCCAAACTGGTACGAGCAGTCTGGAGGCTAACGGGAAATCATAACATTTTCTGTAGCCGCCCTGCTATGTGTTGAGAAGCGGGGCGGCTGGGTTTTTGGGTTTTTCTAGAAAACCCAAAACCAGGAGAACATATTATGTCACAGGAATTCGTGCCTGACGACAACAGATCCGATCGCCCAAATGACGACTCAGCAGCAGTATCGGAACAGGAAGTCGTGCTGTTAACGGTTGTCGGTTCGCAATCGGGTGTCAGGGAAACCATACTGACTTTGTATCGGCTGGGATTTGCCGAAGTGGGCGATTGGAGTCCCCTACAGCGCACGGCAAATCCGAAGCAGGTGATGAGCGTGCTGATCCGTCGGAAGCGATCGACTGATGGTACACCGCCGAGAAAATCTGGACGGTAAGCTGCGCTGTCATTCTGAGTGATTAGCTTAGGATTTACACGCGCGTGGTCAGAAACCGGGTTTTTTGGAGAATACTTCGTTGAAACGCGCAGATTTGCGAAAAAACCCGGTTTCTTTGGCCGCAGTGTGTAAGTTCTGTCTGAATTTATGAATAATTTTAAGGTAGAAGTAAGAGTTGGGCGATCGCGGGCAACAATTTACTGCAAGCTTCCACCAACGTCGCCGCACTAGGTAAACCAGCAATAGTCCCTTTCAAAATTTTCATTGCCGTTTTCCCCGCCTTTTGCATTGTACTTTCTTGGGGATTTTTCCCTACTTCTGCCAAAGTTTTTACCTGTTCCAAGGCTTCAGCTTTATCATCATCAGATAAATTAGTTTCAGCTTCGATCGCTGTTTTTAACTCAGTCAGTAATTCTTTGATTCCCGGTTCATCTGGTTTAGCAGAATCAGATAATTGATTAATTGTATTGGCAACTGTACCGCTGATATCACCTAAACTTAACGCTCCTGCACCGCTAGCGTTAATGGTTCCGCCTGTAATTTCTATTTTGCGACTTTGGTCGATTTGATCACTCATAGCTTTACTCTCTGATGTAGATTTAACTTCATTAGTAATCTTAACATTAATAGGTCGCCTAGCCAACAACTTTATAAGTTCATTTAGCTCCGAACTTTTCTGACGGTAAAATTCTATTTCTCTATCTTTAGCTTGCAGTTCAGATTTGTGCTTGGCTTCTAAATTTTTGATAATTTGCTCATAGGCCTGGATAATTCGAGTAAGACTTTCGTCACTTTGCATGGTTTGGCTCAGAGTTTATGCTTACTTATCCTCCTGAATAATATTAATCGACAGCGGTTGTTTAGCTAACATCTCTGTTAGTTCTCTCATTTCAGCTATTTGCTGGCGATATAAAGCGATTTCCTCATCTTTATATTTTAATTCTGCCTTGTATTTTTGGGCGATCGCCCTTAGTGACTCCACATCCTCTGATTCGGCTATCGACTCATCTTCCTGACTGGAATGAGCATCGGTTTCAAGTTGTGTTAAACTTTTAGAAACTGCTTCGGAAATAGCTATCTCTTGACGGTACATAGCAATCTCGCAATCTTTGGAGCGCAATTGGGCTTGATATTTATCTTCAATAGCCTTTAACAGTAGTTCGTAGTTTTTCTTTAACTCGTGATAAATTATAGCTTGCTTATCATCTGTCAGAGCATTGACAAAGATTGCAATTACTCCATTTTCGGAATTTTCTATACTTTGGATTGACAATTCTGTGTTTTCATTCGCAATGGCAGCTTGCAATTGCAGCAGTAATTCTTTGAATTCCGGTTTTTCTGAACCTACTGATACACTCATCGCTTTGATTTCCGCTGTTACCAGAGTTTGATTAAAATTATAGCATTACTCACTTTGTCAGGAAGGACGCTCCTCTTCGAGGGCTGCGCTAACGGCTGGATAGGGCAACTCCTCGATCGTGTTGGCTGTTGTACCGTCATTATCTCCTAAACTTAACGAGCCGGCACCGATAGCGTTAACCGTACCACCTGAAATTTCAGCTTTGCGACTTTGGTCTATGTTATCGCTGGCGACTTTATTCTCTGCTGTAGATTGATTGTGATTGTTAATTATAAGGTTAGAGGGCTGAGGCACGGTTGAAGGATTTACTAAGTATTGACTAAACACTCCTTTCACAAAGTCTTGAAAGACACGGTAGTTATGTCTTTCTATTTCAATAATTTCATCTTGAGCTTTTAATCGCTCGGCTTGTCTTTGAGCTTCCAGCCTTGCTTGATAAACTTCGTCCCAAATTTGCTCAACTTTACCCTTATCCGTTCCTTCGGGAACTTTGAGAGTCAGTAAAACATCATTGTCTTTTTTATCAACTCCTTGAATTGACTCGGGTGTAATGTCTGGAAATTCTCGCATTAACTTCTGAAAAGCGGCGACAAAAGCTTCTGGGTTAATCCCATCTTTGAGGAGGATTTGCACGGTTTCCATAATCTTTTTATAGAGTTTCTCGAAATCCCCCGGTTCAAAACACTTGTTGATGTGGTGAGGGCGGCGTTCGCGATCGCCAGTTCCCGGTTGGGGATATTCTAGAAGATAAACAAACCGACAGTCAACGCGATCGAGCTTTGTATTAGCGTCAATGTTCCAAGCTTCCAAACAAGCACCTGTAAAACACGCTGCTGTAAAATCTGTTGCCAAGGCTTGAGTTTCAGTGAGGTTTGCCGATTCCAAATTAGCTTGATGCAAAGTTGCTTCGCTGAGATTAGCCTGCTTGAGATTAGCCTTGTTGAGATTAACGCCTGTCAGGTTTGCTCCTTGGAGATCCGCACCGACATAGGATTTTTTGTAGCCGTTACCAGTGATGAGTAATTCTCGGATGGGGGTATCAGCTAATATCGAATTACCGACGCGCGCGCGATCGAGTTTTTCTGTATTGCGGAAGCAAGTACGAGTAAGATTGGCTGTTCTAAAATCTGTACTTTTGAGAGTTGCCTCAGTGAAATTGGCATCAGTTAGATCGGCATTGCGAAAGCTAGTGCCGCCTGTAGCGGCAAAGGCAATGGCGACGGTGCGAATCAAGGCTTGTTTCTCATCCCCAGCCAGGGCACGCCAAGCCACGTGAATACCTAGTCCTGCCACTGCCACTGCTACTGCTACTGCCACTGCCACTGCCCCTGCCACTGCCACTCCCCCTGCCCCTGCCGCTGCTACTGCCCCTGTCCCTGCTGCTGCTGCTGCCGCTACCACTGCCACTACCCCTACCACTGCCACTCCCCCTGCCCCTGCCACTACCGCTGCGACTGCCCCTGCCCCTGCCACTGCTGCTGCCCCTGCCCCTGCCCCTGCCCCTGCCACTGCCGCTGCCCCTGCCCCTGCCACTGCCGCTGCCGCTGACCCTGCCACTGCCCCTGTCCCTGTCACTGCCCTTGCCAATGCCGCTGTCGCTGCCCCTGTCCCTGTCGCTGCTGCTGCCACTGCTCCTGCGGCTGCCGCTGCCCCTGCCGCTGCCCCTCCGCCTAGACCTTGGCGGATAGTAACTATAAAGAAGATTGCCAAAACTATCAACACAACCACACCGGGAATAATGGTGTACTGTTTGATGTTATTTGGAGTGAAAAAAATTGCTACCCACAAACTAGCAAAGCCTGACATCAATCCAGATGTTACTGATAGAAATAGCGATATAGTTACTATAAACATTGTCCAGCGACGTTGCAGTCCTGCTGTGGCACGGGTGAAGTCAGCTTCTCTGAGGATGGCATTTGTGAAATTTGCGCCTCGGATGTCTGCACCGATGAATTTTGCACCTGTGAGATTTTGACCTTTGAAGTTGTGACCTCGGAGATTTTTACCGGAAAAGTCTTTGGGCATGATTTCACGCAGGGAGATAATATTATGTCCAGTCAATTAATGACGACTACAGTGCGAGCTTCTAGCTCGCGAGCCTTACGCTCTTACTACAGAATCATTATTAGCGATTACCGAAACATAATATGATAACTATTTAAGAAAAACTCAAAAAAGCCCAAATATCCTGTTGCGTCAGATAGGGAAACTCATCTAGGATTTCTTCATAACTCATGCCAGAAGCGAGATATTCCAACACATCATAAACTATAATTCTCATGCCTCGAATACAAGGTTTACCACCTCATTTACCCGGTTCGGTCATAATGATATTAGCGATGTGTTGTTCTGACATGGCACTTTCCCTTTAACTACAGTTCTCAATTTGAGCATCAGAAAATAGCGATCGCCCCGCAGCTTATCCTCTCGGGCGATCGCACTTATTGCATCAACCAACCGCAAACTCCGTAAATTTCCGTTTATAAGGAGCGTGAAACCCTAAAACAATATCGCTTTTAGGAATTCCTGCTGCCAGTAAATCATCAACTACACACAAATCCGTCCAATCTTCTTCAACCCAAATTTTGCCATCTTTAATACGAAGATACATCGTAATGTGGCAGATCCGTTTTTTTTCCTCCCAACCAGAGCGAAACCACAGATATTGATCTCGTTTTTCGTCAAATGCAAGGCGGCTGTCCGTCTCTAATTCATCTAGCGCACTCCCTCCCTTGACGCCGAGTTCATAATATTCAGTCAATATTTTTTCAATCGTACTCCGATAGTATTTTAGTTTATCCATTGCACAATTTCCTCCTTTTCCATCTCAACCACCATTAATAACAGCTTATTTTCATTAGTAATTACTTGTATCGACTTGCGTTGAAAAAAGTTTTTGTAGACAAGATCGTCAATTGCTAAATAGAGCTTGTATTCTGGCTCTGTGAGTTGGATCAGATTTCTGTAAACCATATATTGACCGAGTGCGCCGTGAAAATCATACATTAGCGATCGCCCAACAAAGCTCTTAATTTCAACAACTATCTTTTGTCCCTGACGTTGTGCTGCGATCGGCTTTTCTGCTGCTAAATCCGCATATAACTCAGCATCCTCATATTTAATAAAGTATGGATCTGCCGTAATTGTCCAACCGTCTTTTAGTAAAGCATTTTTAACTGCGTTGTGGTAGATATCTTTAGCAGGCATAAATTAACTTGAGTTTTCAGCTACTTAAATTACAGTCAGGCTGGCGAGCATATTCCCAAACTTGGCGATCGAGTACAGTAGGTAATCCCATCTTATAATATCCTAATTCACTTTAACTCAATCCCCTCACAGCCAGCACTCCCCTCAAGTCCGATCAGGGGCGTGTCCGGAGTCATTTTGGGTATCTTTTCGCCCGATCGCCCTCCATCGTGCAATAATGATATGACTTGCACAAAAGCTCTATTAGTAGGTAAATCTTGCCTACTTTACCGCTACATATAGCGTCTAAACTGTAAATCCGTGCAAGTTACCAATTAAACCGGCTATTTCACTACACAAATTTTTCCTAATGGCTGAAGTCCCCCTAAATCCCGCAGAACTTGCAGAAGCCCTCAACGGCTTTACCGATATCAATTTCCAATTGCCAGACCCAGAAGACGAACAAATACCCGACTTTGATTTTGAAAATCAGGTTGACAATGCCTGGAAAGTGTGCGATCGCTTCGACTTGCAAACCGACATTTGGCGGGGACGCATTCTCCGAACAGTTAGAGACAGGGAAAAAAAAGGCGGCGAAGGACGCGGCACAGGGTTTTTGAACTGGCTCAAAGAAAGAGAAATTGGCAAAAGTCAAGCCTATTCTTTGATAGAATTAGCTAATAGTGCCGACACTCTGATCCAGCAAGGAGATTTAGACCCAAATTCCATTAGAAACTTCAGCAAAAGAGCCTTTGTAGAAACCGCCAAAGCATCACCCGAAGTGCAGCAAATGGTAACAGATGCCGCAGCAAGTGGCGATCGCATCACCCGCCGCGAAGTCAAACAACTATCCGACGAATGGATGGCAATGAACTCAGATTTATTGCCAGAAGAAGTCAAAGAAAAAGCATCTACAGGTTCTCTACCTTCCCGCTACCTCGCTCCTTTAGTCAAAGAAATGGAGAAACTCTCCCCATCTCACCAAAGTGAAATTCAAAAAGAAGTAGCAGAAAATCCCGACGTAGATACTGTCAAACAGCTAACATCCGACGCCAAGAACTTATCAAAATATCTCGACGCCGCCGCCCAAGTACAAGCTCTCAATCAGTCTCATTTAGACATGGAAATGGCCTTAGAAGAATCTTTGCGAGTAGGCTGTTTGGGAACCACCGCCGACGTTGTAAAACAAGCTGCACAGCTAGAACAAACAGTAGTCAAACTTTACACAATTTGGAAGCGTTTAGGCAGTTTGGCAGATAGATTGTACGTGGATACAGGAGCCAGCACACCCAATTTGCGGTTGCTTTTGGGATGCTTGGACACTCTTTCGGGAGAAAAGATTGAAGTGGATTTCGGAGACGGAGAACGCTCTGTTCGCTTGCAAATTTTCAGCGAGTAGCTCAACATTGACTGCGGATAAATGCCAACCTACCGGCTTATTATCGGCGTGTATTCCTGTTCATCGGCGGTGAAAATTTCTGATTTTTTTCCAAAGATAGCGGGGATGCAAATAACGCCGATATTTAGTAACTACTTCTTTTCCCAATATAACCACACTCAGCCAAAAACAAACTTCTGCCCCAACAGCCAAAACGACAGATAAAGTAGTTTTTTGCGTAATGTCCAGCGGCAGGAAGGGTACAATAAATAAGACTACTAACCACGGTACAAAAGATACGATAAATAAAAACAAACCGAGCTTCTGCATAGATTCACATAATACAGCTTTAATATCCCCTTTATATCTTAGTCTAGTTAAAGTTAACTTCGTTTGTATAGTAGCGATTTCACTCGCAGAGTGACTCCAAATTCACATTTTTTACCAATGTCAGCAACAGGCAAGATGCCTGTTCCACAAATACTAAATATTCTCGCTTCACAGGCAAGATGCCTGTGAAGCGAGAATGGTTCAACATCTGACTATAAACTTAATTACCAAGCATCTCCACCTCAATTCTTAATCCCCGTCGCCGCAATCCCCCGAATAAACTGCCGCTGACCGGCCAAAAACAGCAACACCACCGGCACACTCCCAATCACCACCGCCGCCATCAACAACTGCCAACTGCTAGTAAACTGTTCCTGAAACTCAGCCAAAACCAACTGCACAGTCCGCAACTCGGGCCGCGTCGTAAATACCAGCGGCTTAAACAAATCGTTCCACTCTCCGATAAACGTAAACAAAAACAGCGTCACCAAAGCTGGCCTCGCCAAAGGTAACATCACCTGCCACAAAACCTGCCAGCGGTTAGCCCCATCCAGCATTGCCGCCTCCTCCAACTCCACCGGAACAGTCATAAAATACTGTCGCAGCAGAAAAATCCCAAAACCGTTAGCCGCCGTCGGCAAAATCAGCGCCCCGTAAGTATTCAGCAGGTGGCCCCACTTCAACACCAAGAAAATGGGAATCACCAAAAGCTGAAACGGAATTACCAGCGTCGCCAAAACCCCCAACACAATCGCCTGTCGCCCGCGAAACTTGAGTCTGGCCAAGGCGTAACCGGCCAAAGCAGAAGTCACAACCTGAAAAGCAGTTACTGCGATCGCCACTAGAGTAGAATTAAGAAATGCCAACAAAAAATTGCCCCGTCGCCAAGCCTCCTGATAGTTTGCAAAAGTCAGGCCTGTGGTCTTGACACCAACACCAGATGGTGATATAGAAACCAAAAATACAGCAGCCAGCGGCAGCAGCACCAGCGCAGCACCCGCCAGCAACAAAATAAAACTCAGCAATTCCAGCGCTTGAGGCCTGTCAAAGGATTTACCCATAAATTTCTGAATTAACCTAAAATAATAAGCCTGTGAGGTTCTCCAACCCGATCGCCTCCCAGATTCCCATACAACAACATAATAGTCGTAGAGGGAAAGAAGGAGTACCTAGGGAGGAAGTTGTGATTAGGATATAATGTTATAGATAGATTTGGTACTATAAAACCCTAAAACCCAGAAAGGGGGAGACATAGACCGTATTTCTATCATCTATTTCCGGGCAAAAGATCGACTAACGACTAATTCAAGTAATTAGTAAATAGATAGCATTCTAGCGATAGTCTTTCTGGAGTGTTCGACGGCAAAAGTCTGCCAAACACACTGAGGACGCCAGTTTTTCCCGGAACGTCAAAGAAAATTTCTTTGTCGAAAGAACCCTCAGCTATAATCTCTGATTTAGATGGGGTGCGTTCAAAAAAGGTAAAGTGCACTGTCACTGACCCCTAATTTTAAAGGGGTTTCCAAACATCCCACAAGCTTATATAAGGAGACTACATATCTATGCCCCAGCTTGAGGCCAGCCCAACAATTGACTTTCAAACCGAAACTTACAAAGATGCTTACAGCCGCATCAACGCCATTGTGATTGAAGGCGAACAAGAAGCTCACGACAATTACCTGACACTGGCCGAACTGTTGGCTGACAAAAAAGCAGAGTTAGTTGGCTTGTCCAAGATGGAGAACCGCCACATGAAAGGGTTCCAAGCTTGTGGCCGGAATCTTAAAGTCACGCCCGACATGGCATTTGCCAAAGAGTTCTTTTCGGAACTGCACAGAAACTTCCAAACGGCTGCGGCCCAAGGTCAGATTGTAACTTGCTTGTTGATTCAATCGCTAATTATTGAGTGTTTTGCGATCGCAGCTTACAACATCTACATCCCCGTCGCCGATGACTTTGCCCGCAAAATCACCGAAGGCGTAGTCAAAGAAGAATACAGCCACCTCAACTTTGGGGAAGTCTGGCTGCAAGCTCACTTTGAGGAATCCAAAGCCGAACTAGAAGCCGCCAACCGCCAAAACCTGCCCATCATCTGGAAGCTGCTAAACGCTGTCGCAGACGATGCCCGCGTTTTAGGAATGGAAAAAGATGCTTTAATCGAAGACTTTATGATTGCCTACGGCGAAGCTCTAGGCAACATAGGCTTTAACAACCGCGATATCATGCGGATGTCAGCACAAGGCTTAGCAGCCTAGTTAATTCGGACATAAGGAATGGGAAAAAAATTAAAAATTAAAAATTAAAAATGGGATACCTCATTTTAAAATATAAATTTTTAATCTTCCCATCTTCCCTCTTCCATTTTCAATCTTCAATCTTCAATCTTCAATCTTCCTTCATTTGACAACTTAATGTTTGGTCTAATCGGTCACTTAACCAGCTTAGAACACGCCCAATCAGTAGCTAACGAGCTGGGCTATCCAGAATATGGCGATCAAGGTCTCGATTTTTGGTGCAGCGCACCGCCCCAAATAGTTGATCATATCACGGTAACAAGCATCACTGGACAAAAAATAGAAGGGCGCTATGTCGAGTCCTGTTTTCTGCCAGAAATGCTAGCCACTCGCCGGATTAAAGCAGCCACTCGCAAAATCCTTAATGCGATGGCACACGCTCAAAAAAACGGGATTAACATCACTGCTTTAGGCGGCTTTTCTTCGATCATTTTTGAGACTTTCAATTTGCAGCAAATTAAGCAAATTCGCAATCTCAAGTTGGAGTTTGAACGCTTCACCACTGGTAACACTCACACAGCTTACATCCTCTGCCGCCAAGTAGAAGAAGCAGCCCCAAAATTGGGAATTGAACTTTCAAAAGCCACTGTAGCGGTTTGCGGTGCTACTGGGGATATAGGCAGTGCGGTGTGTCGCTGGCTCAATGTTAAAACAAATGTAGCAGAATTGTTGCTCATTGCCCGCGACAAAGAACGATTACAAGATTTGCAATCGGAATTGGGGCGAGGCAAAATCATGGATTTGGAAGAAGCCCTGCCCCAAGCGGATATAGTTGTCTGGGTAGCCAGTATGCCAAAGGGAGTAGAAATTGACCCTAAGACCTTGAAGCAACCCTGTTTATTGATTGACGGTGGCTATCCGAAAAATTTGGCAACTCAGGTTCAGCATCCGGAAATTTACGTACTCAATGGCGGCATTGTGGAGCATTCCCTCGATATTGAGTGGAAAATTATGAAGATTGTCAATATGGATGTGCCGGGCAGACAGTTGTTTGCCTGTTTTGCCGAATCAATGCTGCTGGAATTTGAAAAATTGTATACCAATTTTTCTTGGGGACGGAATCAAATTACTGTCGAAAAAATGGAGCAAATCGGCGAGATTTCAGTTAAACACGGTTTCCGACCTTTAATGTCATTTTGATGTGATTTTTTGCGGTTATTGGTTATTGAAGAAAGTTTTTCTGATAATAACCAGTAACTTTTTTTAGAGAGTTAACAGTTAACAGTTAACATTATGCCCGATCGCACGACGAAAACAAAAGTTGTGTGTAGTTCTCAACCAGCCCGGGGGATTCGCGACAAAAGTTTGTCTTTTTTCTGATATTTGATGGTCGGCGACAACAGCTAATACAGACAGGGCTGTTAAAGCTTCCGTAGAGGTGAGGTCGATCGCCCGGGTGTCGCTGATTGGACTTGCCAACAGTTCAGCGTTAGGTATTTTGTGCCTGTCCGGAGCCGAGCGGCGCGGAGTAATACGCGCGCAAACATCAGAAGCAAGCAAAAATAGTGTAGCAAAAAACGAGGCTCAAGCCTCTGGTTGTCAACCAGGTTACTAAGCAAAGCAAAATTCAAAATTCAAAATTCAAAACTTCCCCTCTTTTTCAGCATCCCCTGACAGGGTAGGATCGGGAAATAGTCGATCGACAAAACCTTAAAACCTTATAGAAATTATCAGCGTGGCAAACCCCGACCGCAAACCACTACTCTTAGATTTTGAAAAGCCTCTGGCCGAACTAGAAACCCGAATTCACCAGATTCGCCAACTCGCCGAAGAAAACAGCGTCGATGTCACAGACGAAATTCGCAAACTCGAAGCGCGTTCGACCCAACTGCGACAAGAGATTTTCAGCAGCTTGTCCCCCATGCAGCGGCTGCAACTGGCCCGTCACCCGCGCCGCCCCAGCACCCTCGATTACATTCAGGCAATTAGCGACGAGTGGATCGAGCTTCACGGCGATCGGCGCGGCGGAGACGACCCGGCCCTCGTCGGCGGAATTGCCCGCATAGACGGGCGTCCCACAGTCATCATCGGCCATCAAAAAGGGCGCGACACTAAAGACAATATCGCCCGCAACTTCGGTATGGCAGCTCCCGGCGGCTACCGGAAAGCCCTGCGGTTGATGGAACACGCCGATCGCTTCGGAATGCCAATTTTCACGTTTATCGACACTCCGGGAGCTTGGGCGGGCTTAGAAGCCGAACAGCTCGGACAGGGAGAGGCGATCGCCTGCAACCTCCGAGAAATGTTTCGCCTCGACGTTCCCATTATTTGCACCGTCATCGGTGAAGGCGGTTCCGGCGGCGCCTTGGGTATCGGTGTCGGCGAGCGGCTGTTGATGCTGGAACATTCCGTCTACACCGTCGCTACTCCCGAAGCTTGTGCGGCCATTCTCTGGAAAGACGCTGGCAAAGCTAACTTGGCCGCCGAAGCCCTGAAAATCACTTCCTGGGATTTGAAAAACCTCGGCGTTCTCGATCAAATAGTACCAGAGCCGATCGGCGGCGCTCACTCGAATCCCCTCAAAGCCGCTTCCATACTCAAACAAGCTTTGTTGGAAAACTTAGCAGAACTCACCCAGCTTACGAGTCAGCAGCGGCGCCAGCTCCGGTATCAAAAGTTTCGCCACATCGGTGTATTCACAGAAATTTCTGCTTGAGCCGATCGATTCAAAGTTATCGGTTATGAGTGAACATCTCTTAACTTCCAACTCATAACTGATAACTCACCAGTCACTATTCAGCGAATCAGTCAGCAGTGTTATAATTTTTCAGGTGACACCGGCTTAACAGTTCTTAATGTTGATCTCATAATTAACTGCGATCGCCCGCTGCCGACAGCTTTCTAATTTGCCGAAGAAGGCTGCAACGCTTGAGGGAGTTGCCGAGCGAAAGTATTAGGACACTGAATGAACCATCCAACAACAAAGCAGGCTCTGATTACCGGAGCCAGCAGCGGTATTGGCAAAGCGACGGCTCTAGCGTTCGCCGCCGAGGGCATAAATTTGGCTTTAGTTAGCCGAGAGTCAGAAAACTTAGAAGCCGTTGCCGCAGCAGCCCGAGAAGTCGGAGTGAAAGCAGAAGCTTATCCCTCAGACTTGGCAAAAATTGAGCAAGTGCAAAGCAGCATCAGCGCGATCGCAGCTCAATTCGGCCCTATAGATATCCTGGTCAACAGCGCTGGTATGGGCTACACCCGCTCATTGATGGAAACCCCCCTAGCCGACTGGCAGAGCGTTCTAGACCTCAATCTTACTAGCGTTTGGCAGTGCATTCTAGGAGTTTTGCCGTCCATGCGCGATCGCGGATCGGGAATCATCATCAACGTTTCCTCGATCGCCGGCAGCCAAACCTTCCCCAACTGGGGAGCCTACTGCGTCAGTAAATTCGGTCTCATGGCTTTGTCTAAAACCTTAGCCGCCGAAGAACGGGCTCGCGGAATTCGCGTAACAGCAATCTGTCCGGGTTCTGTCAATACTCCCATGTGGGACACAGACACCGTGGACGCCGATTTCGATCGCACCGCCATGTTAACCCCAGAAATCGTCGCCCAATCAATTCTGCACGCAGTTCAGTTGCCAGCAAGTGCAGTAATTGAAGAAATCACCCTCATGTCCAACGCAGGAGTTTTGTGAACAAGAGATTTGAGACTGCTGGATTTTTATCGAATTCAACAATCTTTGAATCTCTCGCTATATCCCCCTATCGAAAATCGAAAATCGAAAATCGATTCACCCTCACACCAACTTTTTATGACAATTGCATCTTCCACCAATTCCAATGGCTCGAACTCAATCTCGACTGACAGCATGAAACTTTCAGAAACCGCAGAGAACAACTCCCCGCGCATCCCCACTCGACCGGATCGCAATTCCTCCAACGGTCACGAATCCAGCGTACCCGTACCCTCAGAAGTAGGCCAGGAAGAAATGATGGCCGCCGTTCGCACCCTGCTGCTGGGAGTAGGAGAAGATCCCGAACGCGAAGGATTGCTCAAAACCCCAAAGCGGGTAGCAGAAGCAATGCGGTTTCTCACCAGCGGGTACACTCAATCCCTCGAAGAACTCCTCAACGGCGCTATCTTTGACGAAGGTCACAACGAAATGGTACTGGTGCGAGACATCAGCGTATTCAGTATGTGCGAACACCATATGCTGCCGTTTATGGGAAGAGTTCACGTAGCTTACATTCCCAACCAAAAAGTAGTGGGACTGAGCAAATTAGCCAGAATAGCCGAGATGTACAGCCGTCGGTTGCAGGTGCAGGAACGTTTGACACGTCAAATTGCCGAAGCAGTTCAGACAATATTGGAACCGAAGGGCGTAGCTGTAGTCATGGAAGCCAGCCATATGTGCATGACGATGCGGGGCGTGCAAAAACCCGGTGCTTGGACGGTTACGAGTGCCATGTTGGGCGTGTTTCAAGAAGAACAGAAAACTCGCGAAGAATTCCTGAATTTGATCCGCCACCAACCTGCATTCTTTTAGTCAGTTGAGAGTTGGCAGTTGGCAGTTGGCAGTTGGTAGTTAACAGTAATTAGTAGGTTGGGTTGAGGGACGCAACCCAACACAATCTATTATCAAGCAAAGCTAACGGCAGCCAACTCTCAACAGTCAACAGCCAGAGTAAAAGCTGTGCAAGCAATTCCATAATCTAAAATCTAAAATCTAAAATCTAAAATCAGATGACGATCGACTGATAAACCCATAAAATAGACGGGTGACTCATGGCTTGTGACTAATGAATCCCATTAAATTCGGAACAGATGGCTGGCGCGGCATCATTGCTGACGATTTTACATTCGATCGCGTAGCGTTAGTCGCTCCCTTAGCGGCACAAGTTCTCGCACAAACCGGCGGCAGCGATGGCAGCAGCGGTACCGTAATTGTCGGTCACGACCGCCGATTTTTGGCTGAAGAATTTGCCAAAACAGCGGCTGCTGCCATCCAAAACGCAGGATTTGACGTGCTGCTGAGCGAATCTTACGCCCCCACTCCGGCTTTCAGTTTAGCTGCCAAACAATTAAATGCTTTGGGTGCGATCGTCCTGACCGCCAGCCACAATCCCGGTGCATATTTAGGGTTAAAAGTCAAGGGCGGATTTGGCGGTTCAGTGTCGCCCGAAGTTACTCAACAGATAGAAGCAAAACTAGAAAATCCGGCGGCACTTTCAGCAACTCCCGGCAAATTAGAGAATTTCAATCCTTGGCCGGCTTACTGCAAAACCTTGCGGGAAATGGTAGATATTGAGGCGATTAAAGAAGCGATCGCCAGCGGCAAAATTACAGTATTTGTAGATGTAATGCACGGTGCCGCAGCAGGAGGATTAGCTCAAATTTTAGAAGAAACAGTACACGAAGTCAACAGCGATCGAGATCCGCTGTTTGGAGGCGGTGCACCCGAACCTTTGCCCCGCTACCTGTCGCAGTTATTCCGCGTGATGCGAACTCACCAGCGAAAAAGTTCTGGTTTGTCGATCGGATTTGTATTTGACGGAGATAGCGATCGAATTGCAGCCGTTGACTCTAGCGGCAACTTTCTCAGTTCGCAAATCCTAATTCCCGTATTAATCGAACATTTAGCTTCACGGCGCGGCTTGACCGGGGAAGTCATCAAAACAGTCAGCGGTTCAGACATAATTCCCAAAATTGCCAAGCTGTACAACTTGCCGTTATTTGAAACGCCGATCGGTTACAAGTATATAGCCGATCGAATGTTAACCACCCAAGTCTTAGTCGGCGGCGAAGAATCGGGAGGAATTGGTTACGGTACGCACATTCCCGAACGAGATGCTTTGCTGTCAGCGCTGTACTTGTTAGAAGCAGTTGTCAAATCCGGGGAAGACTTAAGCGAAATTTACAGCCGGCTGCAACAAGAAACCAGCTTTACTTCAGCTTATGACAGAATCGACTTGCACTTAGCAAACATGGAAGAAAGGTCGCGTTTGCTGTCGCTGCTGCAAAATCAACCCTTAACAGAAATCGCCGGCAAAGCAGTTGTAGATTGCAACAAAGTTGACGGATATAAATTCCGTTTAGCCGACGGAAGCTGGTTGTTAATTCGGTTTAGCGGAACCGAACCCGTGTTGCGGCTGTATTCCGAAGCGGCAACTTTGAAAGAAGTGATGCAAAACTTAAACTGGGCTAAAAATTGGGCGCATAATTGATTGGAGTTTTCAACCGCAGATAAACGCAGATAAACGCGGATGACTTGATATCAAATCTCTCTTTCTCCGTGCCCTCTGCGTCCTCTGCGGTAAAAAAATCTTCTTGATAAATAAAATCGTATTGCCATAGCAATCCTCCATCAATTGTGAACTCTTTCTCTTCTCTTCTCTTCTCTTCTCTTCTCTTCCTTCGCGTCTTCGCGGTTCGTAAAAAAAAATTTACTCACCAAGGAAATACTATTGCTATATCAGATATATATATTAGGATAAAACAAGATGGCATACAGCGATTTCAGCCTTGCGAGAGTCAAAAAAGATTTTGGATTAACCTTAGATGAAAGTCGCAATTTATTTGCCGAGACAAAACCAGTTTCACCCTCAGAAATTTTAACAACAATCCTGATTGATTATGTACCGCTAGCAACTTTTATTTCCACAGAAAAAGCTCGCTCAGAATTTTTGATTGCCCCGATTTTAGCCGAAGTTCGGCGATTGTTAAACAAACGAGTTTCTCTTTTTTCCGGTAAGGATTTTACTGTCGATCCAGAAAGAGGTTTGCAAGGATTTTGCGATTATATTATTAGCGGTTCTCCAGAACAATTGTTCATCAGTGCTCCGGTTATAACAATTTTTGAGGCAAAAAAGGAAGATATTATTGGCGGTTTGGGTCAATGCGCGGCTGCAATGGTAGCGGCTCAATGTTTCAATCAAAACCAAGGCAGTGAGGTCGATCGCATTTACGGCGCGGTGACGACGGGAACTAACTGGAAATTCTTGATTTTGGAGGAAACTACTGTTTATATCGATCCGATTGAATACTATATTCAAGATGTTGATAAGATTTTGGGAATTTTGTTGCAACCCTTTTCCCAATATGTTTGTTAATATGGAGCCGTAAGTTTTAAGAGAAATAATGACCAAGAATTTCAAAGGTGGTACCCGCCACGTGATTTATCCGTGGAATCAATCCAAAATCTAAAATCTAAAATCCTTGCATCCCCCGAATTTATCTCGCGCAAGTCAATCTAAAATCTAAAATCTAAAATCTAAAATCGAATGACCGATCGCAAATTGCTAGTTGTAGCTACGGGCAATCCGGGTAAACTCAAGGAAATGCAAGTTTATCTTCAGGAGTTGGGATGGGAATTGCAACTCAAACCGGAAGAGTTGGAAATCGAGGAAACAGGCGAAACTTTTATTGCTAATGCTTGCTTGAAGGCGTCTGAAGTGGCACAAGCAACCGGCCAATGGTCGATCGCGGATGATTCTGGTTTAATGGTAGATGCACTCGACGGTCAACCTGGGATTTATTCCGCGCGCTACGGGAAAACTGATGCTGACAGAATCTCTCGACTCCTCAAAGAATTGGGAAGCGAACAAAACCGCGAAGCACAATTTGTTTGCGCGATCGCGATCGCCCGTCCCGACGGTACAATTGCCTTGCAAGTAGAAGGAATTTGCCGCGGCGAAATTCTGCACGCTCCTCGCGGTACCGGAGGTTTCGGATATGACCCCATTTTCTACGTACCCGCACAGCAACAAACTTTTGCCGAAATGACACCGGATATCAAGCGATCGCACTCTCATCGCGGTCGAGCCTTCCATGCTCTCTTACCACAAATGGCGAACCTTGTCAACCCATAATCGGGAAAAAAGCTAAAACCGGGGGTAACTGTGGCATTGGATATTGACACTTAGGTATCAGAACTAAACAGGAAAGAGGTTTTTCCTTGGCAATGACCAGTTACCAATGACCAATGCCCAATGCCCAATGCCCCAGTATCTTAGATTGCTTCCTGGTTTTTTTCCCCAGTCCGAATCCGAATAATTTGTTCTACAGGAGAGATGAAAATCTTGCCGTCGCCAATCTCGCCCGTGCGGGAAGCAGCGATAATTTTATCAACCACCATGTCAACCTGATCGTTTTCGACAACAATCTCGACCTTGAGCTTTTGCAAAAACTCAACGGTGTACTCCGAACCGCGATAGCGTTCTGTCATGCCCTTCTGACGGCCAAAACCTCTAACTTCAGAAACAGTCATCCCCACAATACCAGCATTGACGAGCGCGATTTTCACTTCGTCTAGTTTAAAGGGGCGAATAATAGCTTCAACCTTTTTCAACTTTCTCACTCCTAACATTACTACTTTCGTTATATTACTTAATCGGCGTGACATCTTTTAATGTCGCTGCCAACAGCAAGTATTTTGTCAAATATATTACCCTATGTTGTACTCGCGATGAAATGCACGCCAACCTTTAACAATCTTCTCGGATTTTCCCGGAGTGGGGGTTCTCGGCTCCGGTAGATCGCGGTAGAGTTAAGAAGACAGCAGCAGCAGCAGCAGCAGCCCTGCCCCGCCATCTGCTACAACAGAAAAAGAACGCAGGAGACAGCAGTTGTCCGAGGTTCCGCTTTGCTATGTGAGATTTGCACGTATTGCTGAAAACTATAATTGCCAGAGGCGGTCAGTTAAACTATTCCTATGCACCCAGCCAGCCCTCCCCCTGACCGCAGCGGGCTTGATGCCCTACTGAGAAATCGCCCCTTCCTCGCCTTGTGGACGGGTCAGTTATTGGCCCAAGTGGCGGATAAAATCTTTTACGTCTTGCTGATTATTCTGCTGAAAACAGGCGACTACCGACCCTGGCCTGTTTCTTGGCAGCATTCGGAAAATTCTATGCTGTCAGCGGTGATGATTGCCTACACGCTGCCGGCAATCGTATTTGGTTCGGCCGCCGGTATCGTCGTAGACCGCTTTTCCAAAAAGCAAATGCTCATCGGCTGCAACACGATTCGAGCCTTGCTGATCATAGCTTTGCCGTTTTTGCCCAAAGCTTTTGCCGTTTTGTTGGCGATGACGTTTTTGATCTCTACCGTAACGCAATTTTTTGCTCCGGCAGAGCAGGCTGCAATCCCCCTGGCTGTGGGACGAGAGGGACTGATGTCGGCAAATGCGCTGTTCGCCTCGTCCACAATGGGCGGGATTATTGTCGGGATGACGATCGGCGAACCGCTGTTTAGTTGGGTCAAACACAGCTTCGGAGCAGCTTCTCAAGAGTTTTTGCTGGGCGGGTTGTACCTGATATCAGCAAGTTTGATCTATGCCATGCGGATCAAAGAAAGTCATGCCGGCGGCAGTGGCAAAAACGTCCATCCTTGGCAAGACCTCAAAGAAGGTTTGCGCTATTTGAAACACAATCATCTTGTCAGCAACGCGATGGTGCAGTTGACGATTTTGTATTCCGTGTTTGCCGCGCTTCAGGTACTGGCGATCGCGCTTTCAGGCAAAATAGGTCTCAAAGAAACTCAATTTGGCTTTTTGCTGGCTGCTGCGGGAGTTGGAATGGTCTTCGGCGCAGCCTTTTTGGGACACTGGGGCAGTCGCTTCCACCACAAACCTCTGCCTTTAATCGGTTTCTTGATGATGGGTTTTGTATTAGCAATGTTTGCTTTTACTCGACTGTTGTGGGTGGGATTCGGATTGAGTGCTCTGTTCGGTTTTGGTGCTGCCTTAATTAACGGCCCGATGCAGGCTCTGATTCAAGAAAAAACTCCAGAATCTATGCGGGGCAAAGTCTTTGGATTTGAAAACAATGCGATTAATATTGCTCTGAGCCTGCCTTTAGCGATTACTGGCCCGCTGACTGATGCTGTCAGCAAAGCAGTCGGCTCGGATGATGTCGGCTTGCGGATCGTGTTGCTGAGTTTGGGCTTTTTGGTCTCGGTGATGGGCATGGCCGCTTGGAAACATACTCGCAAAGTCTTGCAGGATGTTCTGTAAACTTTGCAAAGAAGGAACAGGGAAGAAGGAACAGGGAAGAAGGAAGAAGGAACAGGGGATGGGTGTCAACTTAACGTCAAATGTAGTACCGATCTACTGTTTGACCGAAAGCATCGAGGATACAAGCCGCCGGATTCATTCCGAAAGCAGACTCAGGACCCAGAAAGAAAAAACCTGTATCCGATAAAGGAGTCCCCGAATTTATCTCGCGCAAGTCAATGCTAAAATCTAAAATCTAAAATCTAAAATCGATTGACGATGATTGTCCAGATCCCCTGAGAGTTGGGGGGGAACCGAAGCATTCTCTTTAGTTTCCCTTAAGAACGGGAATGGGAGGGGGATCGAGGCTCGCGTACAAACAAGATTTATCAAGGGTTTTAGGCGAGTGTTGACACCAATGGTAAGAAGGAAAAGGGCTTTCTTTTCGCGATCGATCTCTAACATAGCAATCGCCCTGATGGTGAGGACGTTCTTAATTGCTCAAACGATTGTTTTTCTTGTCGAATGCCGCATGACGAATGCTGTACAAGCGTCATATAGCGGTAAACCGGCATAGAAGCCGCGATTTCCTCTGTTTCTTTTCTTCCTCTGCTGTTCCACAATTTCTCGATCGGGCGAACCCTCTGCGATCGCGAAATCTTTTGCAAAATCTTACCGCTTAAATTTTCATAGTTTCATTAATTGAGATTAAAGTAGTATCAAAGCTTTCATTAAAAATCATAATTAGTTTAAGGAAGGAAATTCTGTGCAACTAAAAACTAAAGTGACCATCAGGCGTGCAACTGGTGGATTTGCTCTGATTGACAGCTTGATCCGCCACGGCGTCAAGCATATTTTTGGTTATCCCGGCGGCGCAATTCTGCCGCTTTACGACGAACTCTACCGCGCTGAAGAAACCGGCGCTATCAAACACATTCTGGTGCGCCACGAGCAAGGGGCGGCTCACGCGGCCGACGGGTACGCCCGCGCTACCGGACAAGTTGGGGTTTGTTTCGCAACTTCCGGGCCCGGCGCAACTAATTTAGTGACGGGGATTGCGACGGCCCACATGGATTCGATCCCGATGGTAATTATTACTGGGCAGGTACCCCGTGCGGCGATCGGCACTGATGCGTTTCAGGAAACAGATATTTACGGCATTACCCTGCCAATTGTCAAGCATTCTTATGTAGTGCGCGACCCGAGAGATATGGCGCGAACTGTGGCAGAAGCTTTCCACATCGCCAGTACAGGGCGGCCCGGGCCGGTGTTGATTGACGTGCCCAAGGATGTGGGTTTAGAAGAATTTGACTATCTGCCCGTGGAACCCGGAGCTGTGAGAATTCCGGGCTATCGGCCGACGGTGAAGGGAAATCCCCGGCAAATTAATCAAGCGATTCATTTGGTGAAGGAAGCAAAGCGTCCTTTGCTTTATGTGGGCGGCGGGGCGATCGCGGCGGGGGCCCACGAGGAAATTAAGGAACTCGCCGAACTTTTCCAATTGCCGGTCACGACAACGCTGATGGGCAAAGGTTCCTTTGACGAAAACCATCCTTTGTCGGTAAAAATGCTGGGGATGCACGGCACTGCTTACGCTAATTTTGCCGTTACCGAGTGCGATTTGCTGATTGCTGTCGGGGCGAGGTTTGACGATCGCGTGACGGGCAAATTAGACGAGTTTGCCGCGCGCGCTAAGGTGATTCACATCGATATCGACCCCGCCGAAGTGGGCAAAACTCGCGGCCCTGACGTGCCGATTGTCGGAGATGTCCGCCAAGTTTTGATCGATTTGCTGCGCCGCTGTCGGGAGACTGGAGTTTCGGGGAAGGCCGGACAGACTGCGGAATGGCTGCACAGGATCGATCGGTGGAAACAGGAATATCCGTTAGTTGTGCCTCATTACCCAGACATTTTGTCTCCGCAAGAGGTGATTTCTCAGTTGGGTACTCAAGCGCCGGATGCTTACTACACAACCGATGTCGGTCAACATCAAATGTGGTCGGCTCAATTCTTGAACAACGGGCCGCGCCGCTGGATTTCGAGCGCTGGTTTGGGCACGATGGGTTACGGGGTGCCGGCGGCGATGGGCGCGAAAATGGCCCTACCCAACGAGCAAGTGATTTGTATTGCTGGCGATGCTAGCGTGCAAATGAATATTCAAGAGCTCGGAACTTTAGCACAATACGGCATTAATGTCAAGATTGTGATTGTAAATAACGGCTGGCAAGGCATGGTGCGGCAGTGGCAGCAGGCGTTCTACGGCGAGCGTTATTCGTCGTCGAACATGACTGTAGGGATGCCGGATTTTGTGATGCTGGCTGAAGCTTACGGGGTGAAGGGGATGCAGGTTTCGCGGCCGGAGGAACTCAAAGATGCGATCGGGCAAATGCTCGCTCACGACGGCCCGGTGCTGATGAACGTGAAGGTGACGAGGGACGAAAACTGCTATCCGATGGTAGTTCCAGGTAAGAGCAACGCTCAAATGGTCGGTTTGCCAGAACGCAGCAAGTTGCAATCAGCAGAGTTGATTTATTGTCCGAGTTGCGGCGCGAAGAATGTTTCGACCAATAAGTTTTGTCCTGAGTGCGGGACAAAAGTTTAACTAGGGACACGGCAAGGTCTTGTCTGGCAGGGGTTTAAACCCCTGCCGATCCTTCGGGTTAAGCGGTTTTTCCGGTTAAGTTGACACGATGAAAGGCAAGGCCGTGTCCTTACTCGGCTTTGCTGTTTCACATTTAAAACCATCTCCGCTGGCATCGCATCGAGAGCTTTAATCTGTAATCTCTAAGCATATTTTATGAGCCAGTGTCTAAACCCTGATTGCCTATTCCAAAACCCGTCTGGCTATACAAAGTTATGTCAAAATTGTGGGAATAAACTGCTATTGGGCGATCGCTACGGAGCCCAAAAAATTATTGGACAAGGGGGATTTGGGCGCACTTTTCTAGCTGTTGACGAGTATAAACCATCTAAACCTCCCTGCGTTATTAAACAATTCTACCCCCAAGTTCAAGGCACTTCTAGTATCCAGAAAGCTGCTGAGTTATTTGAGCTTGAAGCAGTACGCCTAGAACAGTTGGGTAAACATTCTCAAATTCCCGACTTATTAGCATATTTTAGTCAAGATGGACGGCAGTATTTAGTCCAAGAATTCATCGACGGTGAAAATTTAGCCGAAGCACTAGAATCTAAGGGATATTTTAGCGAAACGCAGATTCGCGACTTGCTTAATAATTTATTGCCAGTATTCGAGTTCATTCATTCCCGCCAAGTAATTCACCGGGATATCAAGCCAGAAAATATTATTCTTAGGCAAGATAGGCAACTGGTTTTAGTTGACTTTGGAGCTGCGAAATATGCGACACAAACGGCTCTAGCGGTAACGGGAACGAGGATCGGGACGGCTGGATATACGGCACCAGAACAAGCCAACGGCAAAGCTATTCATGCGAGTGATATTTATAGTCTGGGTGTGACTTGTCTGTGTCTGTTAACTCAGGTTGAACCGATTGATTTATGCGATGATAGCGAGTTTGAGTGGGTGTGGCGAGAACACTTAAAAACATCTGTCAGTTCGGAACTGGGTCAGATTTTAGATAAAATGATACAGCCTGCTATTAAGAAACGTTATCAATCTGCTACTGAAGTTTTGCAGGATCTTGGTACTCGATCGCCTCAATTATCAGCTCAAACACCTCCATCGGCACCGCCACCAGACTCGCTTAAATCAGCGCAGGGTGTTGACTATACTCGTCTCCGGGATTTATTGGCAACAGGGGAGTGGAAAGAGGCGGATAGGGAAACATTCAAGGTGATGTTAAAAGCTGCTAGACGGGAGAAGGAAGGTTGGTTCGATACGAACTCGATCGAGAATTTTCCTGGCGATGATTTGCGGACGATCGACAAATTGTGGGTAAAATACAGTCAGGGTCACTTTGGCTTTAGCGTCCAGAAAAAAATCTGGTTAGAAATAGGCGGTAAAGTTGATTATGACACTGAATGCAAGCTAGGCGATCGTGTCGGTTGGAGAAAGAGGAGAAAGGGGAGGAAAGGTTGGTTGGAGTACGATGATTTAACCTTTAATATGGAAGCACCACGGGGGCACCTCCCGTCGTGTGCGCGTGTGTTTGCGTGGGGGGGAGAAGGATTTGGTTGGGTTGTTGGGGTGTTGGGGTGGTTGGGGTTGGTTGTCTGGTTCTCTCTTCTTTCGCATCAAGAGCTGTAAGCTGTAACCTATAGCGATTTCAGCCATTTGTCAAGTATTTATTCTCGAACCTTTTTTACGAATATAGGGTTAATTAGCGAACAGTAAGGCATCAATCCTATTAAAATATATACAGCTTAGATATGCCCTATGAAATAGAATTTTCAACTGAATCTTTAGCCGACATAAAAATTCTCAGACCTATCGATCGCAGCAAAGTAATCGATGCCATTGAAACCCATCTCCTACACAACCCTACCCAAGAAAGTAAAAGCAGAATTAAACGGTTGCGGGAGATGGATAAACCGCAATATCGGCTGCGGGTTGATGAAATTCGTATTTTCTATGACGTTCGGGAGAATGTTCTAGAAATTATTGCAATTGTTCCTAAATCACAAGCGGCCCAATGGCTGTTACGTGAAGGAAAAACTACAGAATCAACGGAGGAATAGATAATGAAAACAGTTACTTTGATCGACTTACAAACAGATGTCTCAAAATACATCGAGCTGGCAGAAGTAGAAGACATCATCATCTTGAAAGAAGGAAAACCAATTGGCGTATTGCGAGGTTTTTCCGATGAAGATGATGCCTTTGATTACGACTTAGAAAATCATCCCCTATTTAAAGAAAGAGTCAGGAAATCTCGCCAGCAATTTCGACAAGGAAAAGGCATTAGCCTAGAGGATGTCAAAGCTCAACTCCTCAAAGAGGATCTACCCTAAATTCGAGATAAAATGATGCGTTATGCCATTGCGATCGAAAAAACACCCAATAACTATTCAGCATATCCACCAGATTTACCCGGATGTGCAGCCACAGGCGCTACGCTTGCAGAAGTGCAGCAGCAAATTAAAGAAGCAATCGAATTTCACTTAGAAGGATTGCGAGAGGAAGGTTTACCGATTCCCCAACCAACTACGCTTTGTGACTATAGCCTTTCTCAAAAAGATGAGGTATGATTGACAGCTTGTATAACCACTTAAAATAAGAGGGCTCGCATCCCAACTACGTACCTCATCTTTCTGAGAACCGCTATATGTAGAAGCACGGTAGTAGGGCAAAATATTTCATAAAGCACAAATAGAAGCTGATTTAGGCGCAAAACAAGCAGCGCAATAAATCCGAGGACTTGCATTCCTCACTACAAACGTTTTTTATTAATAGTAATTGACCGGACATAAAATCAAACATAAGTATTTGATGCCAATAAACTTTTTAGCTGAAAATAGGAAAATTCGCGGGAGTGGCAAATGAATCTTTATTTGGGAATAGATTTCGGCACGACTGGCGCCCGATCGACTGTCATAGACTCCCACGGTACAATACATTGTGAGACAGAATATACTTTTGCTAACAACGGTCAACAGCAGCCTGAATTGCCCTCGGTGTGGGAAAATGCGCTGTGGGATTCGATCGAGCAAATTCCCCCAGCAATCCGCAATCAGGTAAGGGCGATCGCCCTTGACGGCACATCCTCCACTGTCATGCTGTGCAATACCGACGGTATACCAGTATGCGAACCCATTTTATACAATGATGCGCGCGGTGCAGCGGTGACAGAGAGGTTGCGGGCGATCGCGCCGGATAACCACACAGTATTAAGCGCTACATCCAGTTTGGCCAAACTCCTGTGGTGGCAGGAGGGCGGGCACGGGGGCACCGCCCCTACGGTTTTCCTGCATCAAGCTGACTGGCTGGCATGGATGCTGCACGGAAAATTGGGAATTAGCGACTATCACAATGCTTTGAAACTCGGTTTCGATGTTGATACTTTGTGCTATCCGAATTGGCTGATAGAGGGAATTGCGGGCGCTGCAACGCCTGAATTGCCTAAAGTTGTCGCACCGGGCACGCCTGTGGGGGAAGTGAGAGCTCAAGTGGGCGATCGCTTCGGTTTTCCCCGCGATTGTCTTGTTTGTGCTGGCACAACCGATAGCATTGCAGCATTTTTAGCAAGCGGTGTCAATTTACCAGGGGAAGCAGTAACTTCTCTCGGTTCTACTTTAGCAGTCAAACTGTTAAGTCATACCCGCGTAGATGATTCTAGATACGGAATTTACAGTCACAAATTAGGCGATTTGTGGTTAGTTGGAGGTGCTTCTAATACCGGAGGTGCGGTGCTGCGACACTTTTTTACTGATGTTGAGTTGGAGAATTATAGCACACAGATCGATCCAGAACAAGAGAGTTTGCTGGATTATTATCCATTGTTGAAAAAGGGCGATCGCTTTCCGATTAATGACCCGAATTTACCGCCCCGACTCGAACCGCGTCCCACTGATTCAGTGGAATTTCTGCACGGTTTGCTAGAAAGCATAGCGCGAATTGAAGCGCGGGGATATCAATTATTGCAAGAATTGGGTGCAACTGCTTTGACAAAAGTTTATACTGCTGGCGGCGGGGCAAAAAATTCGGTTTGGAGTGCGATGAGAAAGCGTTATTTAAAAGTGCCTGTAGTAACGCCAATTCATACTGCGGCTGCTTATGGAAGTGCGTTATTGGCGAAGCATGGAACGCAAATTGAAAGGGGGTAAATTTGGACTGATATCGCAGTCGATTAAAACTAAAATGAGAGGAAGCAAACATTCTGATATATTGTGTTAAGTTGTTATCCTAAAAATTAAGGACAATGGCAAAGCTACCTGATGACATACTGAACACAATTTTCACATTGCAGCGGCGGCTAGTGGAAATCCTCAACGAAACAACCGCCACAGAATACATTTTAATGCAGCAGTTTGGCGAGACAGAAGCGACACTCCCCGAACTAGAATCCCTGGATAATGTTAAGGAAAGGTTGAGAAACCCTTACAATCGTTTGTACAGGCTTTTGCAGCAGGTGGCAGAATCTCAACCCGCTGCGACTGCAGATACGTTAAACTTTCTGTATAGAACGATAGAACAAACAGAGGCGGCTGTCGAGGCCTCAGAAGCAACTATCCGAGAAATCAAAATGGATTGGAATTTGCCATGAATCAACAACCTAGAATCCCCGACGCTGAAACCAGAAAACGACACGTTGAAAAGATGCGTGAAGTCTGCCAACAGCTTGACGCTTTGACTCTAAACCTGGATGAATTAATCGCCATATTTGAAGCTGATAACCGCCGCCAGCGTCGAGAACGTTTGGCGGGTAAATACAGGCGTGTGGAATCTCAGGTAGTCGAATAAGATATGAGATGTTGCATCATTGTTAATAAGTCTTTTATGAACAGGCTTTCCGGCCTGTTCTTGAGAATGGTGCAAGATGTGAGATAAGATCGATCGAGGGGCCATTCTCTGCGGGATAGCCTTGAATCATTTCTTTTGAGTCCCCCTCTCCTGGGACTTCGTTTGTTTAGTAGGGGTTTTAACCGCCGACTCCGATCGCGGATTTTGAATGCAGATTTGATATATGCTAATTTTGGCGCACCATCCAGACTAAAAATCCCAATATTTTATCTACGGGAGGTAGCGGATAATCGGTAAGATCGATCGTCACTATTTGCCCTTCCAGCTTGAGAAACCGCCAAGCTGTGCCGCTGGAAACGCTGCCGTAGATGGCTGATATCGAGATCCCTTTCGCTTCATTAAACCTCTGGGCCGCCACCATTTCAGCAATACATTGACCCAAACCTACTTTCAAATCTCCTTTTTTAGCTTCTACCATCACAATTGCTGGGGCTTCAATGTCTAATTGTTCGGGGGAACGGCTGATGAGAAAATCGCAAACTCCTGTAAGTCCAACAGCAGGATCGACATTAAATTCTTCACCCGAAAACACGCTGATTTGTTGGTTCAGAATATTGCGGACTTCCAGCAATACAGGGTTGATAATAGCTTCAGAACGGGCTTTTTCTGTGCTAGTAGCGATCGCCCAAGGCAAATTTGTCTCTAGCAGGGTCTGCAAGGCTGTCGCGGGTGCGATCGGCTCGATTTCCGGCAGAAATCTGATTCCTTCGACTGCTGTGAGATTGAAGGCTTCTTTAACTTTGCCGATCGTTGTAAATTGACTGTAAGGCATAAAATCTGATGTTGTTTTTATTTCTGCTTTTCTATTACACTCGCTGCAACTTAGCTGTTCTCGGATCGATGATTTTTCTGCCCAAACCCGAAAATTTAATTGCCAGATTAGTTTTATCGCCCGCCCCTAAAACGTGGGTAATTTCTCCAACTCCAAAAGCATGATGAAAAACTTTATCGCCGGTTTGCCAATCCGCCGATTGTACGTTGTTTCCCGCTTGAGAACTGCCGGAATTGGCTGCTGAATTATTAGTTTTTCCTTGAGATGCAGCCGTTTTCCCCGCTTTAGTTTTCTTCCCACTTCCAGCCAGCAAATGTGTCGGCAATTCCCCTAAGAATAGCGAAGGGGTGCAGTGTTCCCGGAAACCTCCCCAGAGGCGGCGTTCGCGAGTGTGGGTGAGAAATAGCAATTCCTGGGCGCGAGTGATGCCGACGTAGCACAAACGTCGTTCTTCTTCAATCGCTTTCGGGTCGTCCAAACTGCGGAAATTGGGAAATAAACCCTGTTCCATTCCGACTAGAAATACTACGGGAAATTCTAGCCCTTTTGCGGAGTGCAGCGTCATCAGCGATACGCGGGAATCTTCTTCCTGCAAGTCATCTAAATCGGATGCTAAAGATGCTTTTGCTAAAAATGATGTCAGCGTCGGTTCTTCGTTTTGTTCTTCAAATTGCAGCACTGCATTGTACAATTCTATGACGTTTTCTATGCGATTTTCTGCTTCCTCGGTTCCTTGATTTTTCAAATCTTCAATGTAGCCTGAATCTTGGATAATTCCTTGGACAATTTGCGAAGCCGGCAGGGTTTCAACTTGCGATTGCCAGCGACCAATCATTTCGGCAAACTTAATAATAGCTTTTGCCGATCGCCCTGCTAGAGTATTGACAGAAGATTCATCGCTGAGGATTTCCCACAACGGAATCCCTAACTGAGTTGCAGCGTCTTCAATTTTGGAAAATGTGGTATCCCCAATGCCGCGCCGGGGAGTATTGATGATGCGTTTGAGGCTGACGCTATCGTCGGGATTGGCAAGCGCCCGCAGGTATGCTAGGATATCTTTGATTTCTTTGCGATCGTAAAACTTCAGCCCGCCGACAATATTGTAAGGAATGTCTAAACGCATTAACGCTTCTTCAAAGGATCGAGATTGAGCGTTTGTGCGGTAGAGAATCGCAAAGTTACTGCCGTTTTCGTATTCGGAGTTTTGGCGCTTCAAGGAATGAATTTGACCTGCTACAAATTCCGCTTCTTCTAATTCGTTGTCGGCGCGCCAGACAACAATCGGAGCTCCCGGTTCGCGAGTGGGGCGCAGAATTTTCTCGATCCGTTCGGTATTGTGTTCGATCAAGTGGTTCGCGACTTGCAGGATGTTTTCGCGCGATCGATAATTTTCCTCTAATTTTACCATTGTCCGAGTTTTCTCGTCGGACAAACCATCTCCAAAATCCTCTTGAAATTCCAGCAATATGGTATAATCTGCCATCCGAAAGCTGTAAATTGACTGATCGACATCGCCCACGACAAAAATCGAGCGGTTTTGCCATTTATCGAAGTTTTTCGGGTCGGCGTTATTTGTCACCAACATCCGAATCAAATCGTATTGAGTGCGGTTGGTATCTTGGTATTCGTCAACTAAAATATGGCAAAACTTTTGATGCCAGTAACTTAATACTTGCTCGTTTTGGCTCAAAAGTTTAACGGGAACGAGGATTAAATCGTCAAAATCTAGGGCATTGTTGGCTGCTAAAGCGTCTTGGTAGCGACTGTAAACATCGGCAATCACGCGACCTCGATAATCCGGTTCTGCTGCTTGGTATTCTTGAGGCGACAAGCCTTGATTTTTAGCGTTGCTGATGACATAGCGGACTTTGCGCGGGTCAAATTTCTTGTCGTCGAGGTTCAGGGTTTTTGTGACAATTTGTTTGACGAGACTTTGAGCATCTGACTCATCAAAAATCGAAAAGTTTTTCTTCCACTGGCGGCCTTTTTCGTCTTGGTATTTTTCAATATCGTAGCGGAGAATGCGGCCGCACAAAGAGTGAAAAGTCCCCATCCAAATGTGTTTGGTAATTCTTTGGTAAATTTGCGATCGCAATTTGGTTTGCACATCCGGGGCTAAGTCTACCAAAGGTTTGCCATATTCCGCTTCAGCTTGCTGAGTTGCCAGCAATTTCTCAATTCTTTCTTTCATCTCCCTGGCGGCTTTATTTGTAAATGTCACCGCCAGAATATTTTCAGGATCGACTCGATGGGTGCGAACTAAGTTAGCAACTCGGTAAGTTAGAGCTCTGGTTTTGCCGGAACCAGCGCCCGCTACTACTAACAGCGGCCCGTTATAATGGGCGACTGCTTGGCGCTGAGATGGGTTGAGGTGGCTGAGGAAATCAGTGGTTTGAGTCATAGCTAGAAAGTTAGTTTAATTTTTTAAGGGGTAAATAATACTTGGTATGCAATACCGCGAGTTTTTTTAAGGTAAGGCGCGCAAGGCGCACCCTATATTATAACTAGAATGGTGATTTTTTAAAATTTAAATATTTTTGGGTCAAGCGAGTTGTTTAAGGTAAGTTGCGAATTGCGTACCCGACACAATAACTAGATAGATAATTTTTTTTAAGTTTTAAATATTTTTTTCAGCCACATTGCAGCTAATATTCCCAAGCCAATCCAGACGGCAATAATCACCGCAGCGGCAGCACGATTTATCGGTTTTCCTCGCTGTATTTGGGCGGCTGCTTTTTGGCGACACTCGGCTAAAACCTGTGGCGGAATCATCTTCAGTACCAGCCAAATTCCCACAGGTACAATTATTAAATCGTCCAAATAACCGAGAATCGGTATGAAGTCAGGAATTAAGTCGATCGGGCTAAAAGCGTAGGCAACCGTAAGACCTGCTAAAATTCTGGCGTACCAAGGTACTCTCTGGTCTGTACTGGCTAAATAAACCGCGTAAGTCTCTTTTTTTAGTCGGCGGGCAGCTTGTTTTAACGATTGCATATCATGACTAACGACTGATGACTAATGACTGATGACTAATACTTTTTTAGTTGCTAAAAATGTAACAAGCCGGATATTTAGCAAGTTCAGTGGGAAGGTAAAGTATAGCATCTGTTGTATGTGAGGAGAATCAAGTTTATGAATTCAAATTTGCAACGTGGCGATCGCATTAATTTCCGCAGTCTGGTAACAGCGTTGTGTTTAACCTTAACTCTCGTCAGTTTCGCGGGATTAGATCCGGCGGCTGCTCAAGAACAGCGGATGAGAACGCTGAGTGTCACTGGGCGGGGTGTCGAAGCAATTCCGACAACCCAAACTCAAGTTGCTTTGGGGGTTGAGGTGCAGGGGAAAACGGCGGCCGAGGTGCAGCAGGAAGCGGCGAGGCGATCGTCCGCTGTGGTAGCATTGCTGCGATCGCGCCAAGTGGAAAAACTCGAAACGACCGGCATCACCCTGAACCCGACTTACAGCTACGAAAACAACCAGCAGCGCCTAACAGGGTATATTGCTACGAATACCGTCAGTTTTCGCCTTAATACTCAATCTGCTGGCACTTTGCTCGACGATGCAGTGCAAGCGGGAGCAACGCGAATTCAAGGTGTGAGCTTTGTGGCCGCCGACAGTGCGATCGAACAAGCTCGAAAACAAGCACTCCGCAAAGCAACTCAAGATGCTCAATCGCAAGCGGATGCAGTCTTGAGCGCCCTCAACCTCAAGCGGGGAGACATTCTGGGCATTCAAGTCAACGGTGCGATCGCCCCGCCTCCTATGTACCGGCAATTGGCTGGTGCTCGCGCTGCTGCTGCTGACGCTGCAACGCCTGTGGTGGGAGGGGAACAGGAGATTGAAGCTTCTGTGACTTTGCAAATTGCGTATTGATGGCGGGCTGCATTCTAATTGAACGTAAAATGCGATATCTGTTAGATACCCGACTTCTTAAAAAAGCCGGGTATCTGAGTGTTTTATTTTTTTATGTTTGTCTGCTGGTTGTTAGATAAAAAATCTTAAATATCCGACGATAAGATGATAAAATTTTATCATAAAATATGACCGGCAATTTTTATGACGCGATTTATTCACGATCGCTTTGCCAAAGACTTGTTAACAGAACTGCTGTCTCCCATCGGGACGGTGAATATCGGGCATGATGTTACTGCCGAAGTCCGAGAAATCGATGTTTATTTCATTCCAATGACTGTAATTCCTGAATACTCAGCAACTTTAGGGTTGTTGGGAAAAATGGCTGAGACGGCGGCAATTTTTGAACCGTTTCGCAATCCAATAACTGTCGGCGAAGTCATTAGCTGTATGAGTAAGTTATGGGATTTGCGAGGTGAATTGGAGCGGCAAGCCAGAAGAGAAAATACTCGCTATGATGATGCTAAGTTGCCGACACTGTGGATTTTGACACCTACAGCATCGAAACCACTGCTGGAGGGTTTTGGCGCGATACCCAAGCCTGAGAATTGGATGGAGGGCATTTATTTTTTGCCCAGGCATCTGAAATCGGCAATTGTGGTGATTCACCAATTGCCCGAAACTCCCGAAACCATGTGGTTGAGGATTTTAGGGAAAGGGAAAGTGCAGCAAAGGGCGATCGGCGAGTTGAGCTCTTTAGCAACCGACGATCCGTTACGGATTATCGCGCTAGAATTATTGTATCAGTTACAGTCAAACTTAGTAACCGAGCCCCAACAAGAGTTACAGCCAGAAGAGCGGGAGTTAATTATGGCGATCCCATCACTTTTTAGAGAACAGTTAGAAGCCGCACAACAACAAGGAATTGAACAAGGAAGACAAGCACAACAGCGCTTAATTTTAGAAAATTTTCTGCAAGTACGCTTTGGAGAAATCAACTCAAAAATGACTGTTTTCTTATCTCCAATATCAAAGTTACCCGCTGCGGAATTTACGATGCTGTTGCTGGCAATATCCATGCTAACTGTCGATGAAGCAGGAAAACAACAAGCGGTGAGATTATTAGCAGAAAATGTTTTGAGAATTCGCCAAAATGAATTGGGCGATATTCTGCCTACCGCCCTTGCCAATTTACTAGCATTGCCTGTCGATGAATTGACATTGTTTGTAGAACAATTGCCTCAGTTATCGGAAGATGAATTGAGAACAAGATTGGCAATATAAAATACGGAATCTGTTAGACACCCGACTTCTTAAAGCAGTCGGGGATTCTGTCCAATTTTCCTCAATCAAAATTGATCCACCGCTCAATTACCTCCCCTCCAGGGTCAAAAACTAGCAATTTCACTAGATTCTGAATAAAATATATCTCTGGCTTTTATGGCTTCTTCAATCGCTTTAGGTGTAGCAGTAAGCTTCTTTTTATCGACATCTAAGTCACATGACCACCAACGTGGAACTAAACAAGAATAGTGTTGAAAGATATGACAGTTACTACACCATTCCCATAAACCACCACTTGCAACGAATCTTACCCCTTTAATTTCTTTCCTAATGGGTTTTCCTATTTGATACCAGCGACACAAAGCAGCAACTCTACAAACAGGACACGGTGCTGATAGATGGAGCGACTCTTGAGAGGCATGAAACACCTCTTGCCAAGCTGCTTCATGCTCAGATGGTACTCCAGTCCAATTATCCTCCCTTGAGACGATCCCTTCCAGCCGAAAAACTATCTCTGCCCCTTTTTGTTGTGGATACCAACCTCGATCGAGGGCGTGTAAGATAGCTCTCCTTACCAACCAAGGTGAAATGATGTTACCGTACTCGACCCAGGTAATCATTCTCTGTCCTGGATTGTCCGCACACTCTACAACCATTGCCATACCAGGTTCATCGTCTGGGTGGACAACCCAGCGGTATTCAACATCATTAACCTTGATTAGCCTCGTGCCTTTTTTAGCAAGTGCCATAAACATAAAACACTGTATGTGTATTCGTCGGATATTTTACCGCATACAAACAAACGCCCGATCGATCGCACTTACCTGTAATTTTACATAAGCTCGATCGCTCCCTAACTTTTAGCGTGACATACGGCAAAGTGCCGTATATAATAGATAAATTATATCAACCGTATTTTGTATGACTAAAACTACTAAATCGGAACCGTCAGCCCGATTGGAGGCTCGTATCAGTCCAGAGATTAAAGCCCTTTGGCAAAAAGCCGCTGACTTAGAAGGACGTACCTTAACAGATTTCGTCATCGCCAGCGTTCAAGCAGTCGCTTCCAAAGTTATTGAACAGCACCAAAGACTGAAACTTGACCTTGACGACAGCGAGGCTTTCGTAAATGCCCTCCTGAATCCAACCCAGCCGAATCAAGCTCTCAAAGCAGCAGCCTTGCGCTACAAACAAGTGATGGGCGATGGTACTCACAATTGAACTCTTAGATAGCAGCAGACATCACAGAGAGCTTTTTTGTTGTGGACAAGATAGTTTGGACAACTACATCCGTAAACAAGCTTCTCAGGATCTCAAAAAGAAAGTCGCAATCGTATTCGTTTTAGTGGAGTCTCCAAACACTGATGTGATTGCCTATTATACGCTTTCTGCATACACCATTGAACTCGCAGATTTGAATGAATATTTTGCAAAAAAGCTGCCCCGCTATCCCCTTCTACCTGCTACATTGCTCGGTCGTTTGGCAGTCGATCGTACTTACCAAGGTCAACATCTCGGCGAGTTGATTCTGATAGATGCTTTGACAAAAGCACTCTTGGCAACTGCACAAGTTGCATCTCTAGCTGTCATTGCAGAAGCTCTGGATGAGCCAGCAGCCAATTTCTATCAAAAATATGGTTTTCAAAAGTTCAAACAAAACCCGATGAAGCTTTATCTACCAATGAAATCGGTTGAAGAACTTTGTCAAAATTCTAACATTTAGTTGATTTTGTTAAAAACCGATCGCCAATCCCACTCTCCAACCCCGCCACCGCAGACGCGCGATCGCACTTATCTGTAATTTTGCATAAGCTCGATCGCCCCCAAGAAACTGAACACAATCCAATTACTACCGGATCGGCGCTCAAAGTACCCGAGATCGACTACAGTAAACACAAAATATTATTGGCGGTGATTTGAGTGATTGAGACTTTAGCAACAGGAATCGCAGCAGCCGGTTCGCTGCTAGCATTGGGCGGATTGGGCCTAGAGTTGAACTATCGCCGGACTGGGAGTCCAAATAAACTAGAACTGACAGCCGGAGAATGGCACTTAGCCATCTCGGAACCCAACCGCTATCTTTTAGTCGGGGAAATGGAGTTCCGCAACCTGACACAGCGCTTTGAGATCATGTTGCCGGAAGTGCGGGCACAGGTGAAACTGCTGTCAGACGGAAGTTTAGATGGCGTTACTTCCCAGACAAAGGTGATTCCTTGTCACAAAGACGCAGCAGCCAGAGCAGACGATTACTGGTTCGGCTATATTGTTAAAGCCCAAAAAAACACAAAAATTAAAGTTTCTGTAGACATTCAAGGGCAAGATTTAACCAAATTGCAGTCAGCTTGGGTGCAAGTACACTTCGTCACCTACGGCCCGGGCGGCCGCATCCCCAAAGTTCGTAACGTAGTAGTTCCCCTGCAATTTCCCAACTCGGACACCGTACCCACCGCCAGAAATGTCGGAGTTGCAGAAGTCTTGCCGATTCGCACTCACATACTGGCGGAATTGGACAATCCAGTCGAAATTGTCAAGCGGTACGTGCTACCGCGCGCCCAGAAAGGCGATATTGTCGCCCTGGCAGAAACTCCCCTAGCTTTGATGCAGGGACGCTACCGCCATCCCAGCGAAGTCAAACCAGGATGGGCGGCAAAGCGAGTGTGCTTGTTTTTCTTGCCCACTTCGAGTTTGGCCACGGCTTGCGGAATGCAGACGTTAGTTGATGTAGTCGGCCCTTGGCGCGTAGTAGCGGCATTTGCGATCGGCGCTGCGGCTAAAATATTTGGCAAACCGGGAGTCTTTTACCAACTAGCAGGGGAACAAGCCAGGCTGATCGACGACGTTACCGGGACTTTGCCTCCCTTCGACCAATTTATTGTCCTCGGCCCGGACAATCCCCAGAAAGTTGTAGAAGAAATTCAACGAGAAACCGGACTTGCAGCGGCGATCGTAGACGCTAATGACTTGAAAGCAGTTAAGATATTAGCAGCGACCTCCGATTTATCGGTAACATTTTTAGAGCAAGCCTTGCGAAGCAACCCCGCCGGGAATGCTGACGAGAGAACACCGGTCGTTATAATTCGACCTCTGCCACAAAAATCTTGAGTTGAAAACTGAAAATTAAAAATTCAAAAAGATGATTTGAAATTTTTAATTTTCGATCGAGCAAGAAAGGGAGAAGAATCAAAAGTTATAAGTTTTGAACTCAAAAATTTACCCATTTAAAACTCAAAACTACCCTAACTCTTCCCCTTTCTGAATTTTTATTTTAAAATTTCCATTCTCCACTTTTATGCTATGACTTCATTTCCCTCCCAAAACCAAAACCAGGTTGTGATTCGCCCGTTTCAGTATCGCGACATCGAGGTGATGGAACAACTGTGCGCGGAAACAGCCGAAGATCCAGAAAACCGCAAGGGCGGAAGCTGCGACGCGGTACTAGGTAGAAAGTTGCAGCAGATTCGCCGCTGGTACGGACTGCTAAAGATTTTTAGCTTGTTTCCCAACCCTTGTCAGTCCCTGTTCCGGGCCCACGTTGCCGAAGAAGAGGGGAGCGTTAAGGGCATAATTCAGATTTCTCCTTTCAACCGCACCCGCAGCACTTGGCGGATCGATCGCATCGGAGTAGACCCGGAAGCCCGCAGCAAAGGAATTGGTTCCATGCTGCTGCGGTACTGCTTTGAAGCAGTCTGGGAGGCGCGGACGTGGCTGCTGGAAGTGAATGTCGGCGACAAAACTTCCTTGGCTTTGTACCGGCAGAACGGGTTTCAGCCTTTGGCCCAGATGACTTACTGGACGATCGCCCCAGAACGCCTGCAAGAAATGGCCAACTCGACCCCAGATTTGCCCAACCTGCTGCCCGTCAGCAACGCAGACGCTCAGTTGCTCTACCAACTGGATACCGCGTCTATGCCGCCCCTGGTGCGCCAAGTATTCGACCGGCACATTCAAGATTTCAAAACCAGTTTTTTCGGCGCTTTAGTCGAAGGTGTCAGACAGTGGCTGGGCAAAACCGAGGTAGTCAGCGGCTACGTGTTTGAACCGCAGCGCAAAGCCGCGATCGGCTATTTTCAGGTGCAGCTATCCCGCAACGGCCAGCAACCGCACGTCGCCCAGTTGACTGTACACCCGGCCTACACTTGGCTTTACCCAGAACTGCTGTCCCAGATGGCGCGCCTCGTTCAAGATTTCCCGGTTCAAAGCCTGCAACTGGCTTCCGCTGACTATCAGCCGGAACGGGAAGCTTATTTAGAGCAATTTGGAGCAGTGCGCGTGGAACACAGTTTGCTGATGTCGCGATCGGTGTGGCACAAATTGCGCGAGTCCAAGTTGGTCTCTCTCGAAGGACTCCAGCTATCAGAAATGCTGCAAAGCTTCCAGCCAACTCGCAAACCCGTACCGGGCCGGATGTCCTGGCTCGGCCCGATGGCTGGCGAAGCAGCAGCAGGGCCGGCATCCTCCGAGATCAAACCCTTCTTGACTGACTCAGGAAACAGCCAAACGAATCAAGTTAACCCCTTGAACTTTCAGCATTCCGAATCATCGGCAACAGATATCAGCAGCATTTTGCCTCTAAAATTGCCCGAATTGCCTCTAGACGAAGGCTCCCAAGAGAAAAGTTAATACTTAATAGTTAAAAGCAGAAGGTAAAAGGTAGAAGGGCGAAAAAAATAGAATTAATCATCCAAAAAATTCTTTTTTTCTTCCCCAATCCCAAACTATCCCTTCTGCTTTTGATTGATATCAACTTAAGATTACCTATTTTTTGCTTACTTTCTTCTCTTATTCCTTCGCGTTATTAGCGTCTTCGCGGTTTGTTAAAAAAGATTATTTCCGCAAAAAAACAGTAAATCTAAAATCTAAAATCTAAAATCTAAAATTGCTTGATTGATAATGTCCAACAATAAATTATGGATTTCAGCACTGGGATTGGATATCGGTCTCAAACGAGTGGGCATCGCCGGGTGTGACGGCACGGGTTTAATAGCTACGGGCATTACAACACTGGTACGATCGTCCTTCGATCGAGACGTAGCTTATCTCAGAGAGCTCGTCCGAGAGCGGAGAGTGCAAATTTTGGTTGCAGGCTTGCCCTACTCCCTGAACGGAGAATTGGGCGCCCAAGCCCGACAGGTGCAGAAATATGCCAATCGCATCGCCAGAGCCTTAGAGATCCCCCTAGAATACGTGGACGAGCGCCTGACTTCGGTTGAGGCAGAGGAATTGATGAAAACACAAGGGATTTCGCCGTCGCAAAATAAGGGTGCGATCGATCGCAAAGCAGCGGCCCTGATTTTGCAGCAGTGGCTAGACGAACGGAGGCAAAATATCTCCGCCCTTCCCAATCCTTGATAGCTTGTAACAGAGGCGTGATATCCTGGTTGTGCAAGTTTGCTACGCACACCTGTAACCCTTGACAAACTGGAGAAAATTCTGCTGTACCCTCGGTACTGAAGAAGCACAAAATCGTGATTTGTCCTCAGTGTCGCTTGCTGACTCGACTGAGATTTAAACGCTGCACTCCTCACCTGTGGAAAAAGCCGCGAGTCTCGCGGTTTAAGCTTGTGGACTGGCGATCGCCCACTTAGCTATAATATCGCCACGAAAATTCCCAATTGTCAAGCAAACGTTACTGAATTATTGACGGAAAATAAGATACACGCGATGTCCTCATCCCCATACCGCAAAAAAGAGAATGGCAATTCCAACCAAGAGTCCGTCACCTTGACGGATGAAGTTGGGCGATCGCTGACTTGCAACATAGAATATTCTATGAACCTAGAAGGTCAAGAATACGCTTTGCTGCTTCCAATTGACTCGCCAGTAGAAATTTTTACCTGGCAGGGAGACGATACCGACGAAGCAGCAATTCCTGTAGAAGACGAGACCGAAATTGACAAAATTTTTGATACAGCTAAAGTGGTCCTGCAAGAGCAGAACTTGACACTCCGGCGCACGGCGGTGACGCTGACTGTCGTTGGCGAATTGCCGGAATTTCCCGACGAAGATTTGGCGTCCGATGCCGACGATCCCGATGAGGATTCGGAGTTTGAGGAGCTGATGTGGCTGACCAGCTTTTACCACGAAGAACAGGAATATGCCATTTATACGCCTCTAGACCCGTTCTTTATCTTGGCTCGAATGAATGATGACGGCAAGCCAGAATTGCTCTCAGAAGAAGAGTTCCAAAGGCTGGAACCGATGTTGCCTATGCTGGAAGACCAGTTCTTTGACGACCTTGATTAAATATTAATTGCAGGCAGAAGACCTGACGGCAAAAAGCAGAATGTTTTACTATTTTATAAAAAAGTAAACTGCTTGCCCGATCGAACTTTTTCGAGATGGCCGCTTCTGCCTTCGCGATCGGGCCGCGTGAATTAGGCCGCGTGAATTGGGTCTTTTAAAGGGCTTGTATCCGTAACTTTTCGGTCATCAATCGCAGGTCATCAGTCATTAGTCGCTAGTTAACCGCCACTTATCGAGGACAACGGACTATGAATAAAGAACAAATGACAAAAGGCAGCGCGCGCGAGAGCCGAAAAGGTACTCCGCAAGTCTCTAAATGGTTGTTTTATCTGGCATTGCTCCCGGCAATTTGGGGGGTTTGCGCTTGGCAGGGCTGGGCTTGGTGGAGCTGGGCTTCGGCGCCGCCTCAAATCGCATCCTCATCGGGGAATCCGGCAGAGGATGCTGCTGTTTCGATTCAAATCCCGGAGGGTACTCCCAGTCAAAAAATCGGCCGGGATTTAGAGGCTGCGGGGTTGATTCGATCGAGCTCGGCATGGAATATGTGGGCCCGCTGGCTGACTCTGCAAAACCGCGAGGGAGGTTTTCAAGCTGGAACTTACCAACTGTCGCCTACTCAGCCTCTGAGTGCAGTTGCGGATAAAATTTGGAAGGGCGAAGTCGTACAGCAGAGTTTCACGATTCCAGAAGGGTGGTCGCTGCAACAAATGAGCGCTTATTTTGAAGCGCAAGGTTTTTTCCCGGCTAAGGACTTTATGGCGGCCGCGAGTCAAATTCCTTACGCTCAATACCCTTGGCTGCCGAGCGGATTGCCTCATTTGGAAGGTTTTTTGTACCCGGATACTTATCAGCTAGACGGGGATGCAATTAGCCCGGAAGCTGTCATCAAGCAAATGCTCGGTCGCTTCGAGGAGTTGGCTTTGCCGATATATCAAAAGAATCAGAAGAAAACTAAGCTGGATTTGAAAGAGTGGGTGACGCTGGCGAGTATTGTGGAAAAAGAGGCCGTGGTGGCGGACGAGCGCAATCGTATTTCTGGGGTATTCAACAACCGTCTGAATAAGGGTATGCCCTTGGGTTCTGACCCGACAGTTGAATACGCCCTCGGCATTAGGCAAACTAAGGAGAAGCCTTTGACTTTCAAGCAGGTGGAAACGCCTTCTCCTTACAATACTTATATCAATGTAGGGCTGCCCCCAACTCCGATCGCATCTCCGGGAATAGCAAGTCTGGAAGCGACTCTGAATCCGGAAAATACAGAATACCTGTATTTTATGGCTCGATACGACGGCACTCACATTTTTAGCCGCACGCAGGCGGAACACGATGCTGCGATTGCTAAAGTTGACCAGCAGTTGCGATCGACTCCATAGATTGGTAATAACTCATACAAAAGTAAAAAGTCAAAAGTCACAAAGGAAAAATCATAATTATTCACTTTTGATTTTTTACTTTTTGAATCTTTAACTCCCAATTTATTATTTCTCAATCTAAACTCTAAAATCTAAAACCTAAAATCATTATGACTTGGGGTAAACTACTACAGCCTGACTTAGTTCTAGGCAATTCGATCGTGAATTTAACGCCGGATATTCTGCAAAAATATCAGATTAAAGGATTAGTTTTGGATGTGGACGAAACTCTCGTTCCCATTACGGCAATAAATGCTTCTCCTGAACTCAGCTTGTGGGTGAAAGAAATTAAACCCGTGGTATCGCTATGGTTGGCAAGCAATAATTTAAGTCAAAATCGGATCGGTCGCATTGCTGAGTCTTTGAATCTACCTTACATTACGGGTGCTGCTAAACCGTCGCGCCGCAAGTTGCGAACTGCTGTGACGGCGATGAATTTGCCGGTGGAACAGGTGGCTATGGTGGGCGATCGACTTTTTACTGATGTTTTGGCCGGCAATCGTTTGGGTATGTTCACTATTTTAGTAGAACCAATGGTTGATGCTGGCTATGCGCTTCGGAAGTATCCGGTGCGCTCTTTTGAAGTTTGGGTTTCTCAAGCTTTGGGGGCTTCTCTGAAAATTAAAGATTAGTCATTAGTCATCAGTCATCAGTCATTAATGCGGAGGGCGGGCTTATAAAGATCCAGGACGTGAATTATAGATTGTGGTGAAGCCGCCCCTACAGTATTGGTTACAATTAAATAGACATCTCCAGAAAAGCCAGCTTTGAACAGGCAGGATGCCTGTCCCACAATAATTATTGGAGATGTCTACTGGAAATGATATTATCACTAATAACTAATAACTACTGACTACTGACTACTGACTAATAACTAATAACTAATGACTACTGACTAATGACTAAAACTATAGTTGTTAAAATTGGAACTTCGACTCTGACTCGATCGACTACGGGAAACTTAGCTCTTTCAACTATTGCTGCATTAGTCGAAATTTTAGCTAATTTACGACAGCAAGGCCATCGAGTAGTTTTGGTTTCTTCGGGTGCGGTTGGGGTTGGCTGCGCGCGCTTGGGTTTGACGGAACGCCCGCGAAACATTGCTATGAAACAGGCTGTGGCGGCTGTGGGCCAAGGGCGGCTGATGCGGGTGTACGATGATTTGTTTACTACTCTGCAACAGCCGATCGCTCAAGTATTGCTCACTAGGGGCGATTTAGTGCAGCGTAACGGTTATGTTAACGCTTACAATACTTTTGGGCAACTGCTCAGATTGGGCGTGATTCCGATCGTCAATGAAAACGATACTGTGGCGGTAGACGAGCTCAAATTTGGCGATAACGATACGCTTTCGGCGCTGGTGGCGAGTTTGGTAGAAGCAGATTGGTTGTTTGTGCTCACAGATGTCGATCGGCTGTATTCGGCAGATCCGCGCAGCAATCCAGACGCACAGCCGATCGCCCTAGTCCAAAGTATGGCACAGCTCACAGAATTTCAGGTGCAAACAGGAGATTCCCGCAGCGGTTGGGGAACCGGCGGAATGGTGACAAAAATTGAAGCCGCGAGAATAGCAACTGCATCGGGAGTGCGGACAGTCATCACTGACGGCTGCTTTCCTGGTAATATCGAGAAAATACTCAACGGAGAGTCGATCGGCACTCAATTCGAGCCTCAACCGCGCCCTGTAAACGCTCGCAAACACTGGATAGCTAACGTGCTAATTCCAGCAGGAAAACTATACTTAGATGCGGGTGCTGTCAAGGCAATTTCCCACGGCGGAAAATCGCTTTTAGCTGCGGGTATTGCTCGAGTAGAAGGACAATTTCAAGCTGATGATTCCGTGGAGTTGTGCGACGCAGCGGGCAAGCAAATTGCTAGAGGACTTGTGAATTATAGCAGTTTAGAATTGAGAAAAATCCAGGGCTGCAAGTCCGATAAAATTGCTGAGATTTTAGGCTATGCGGGTGTAGAAACGGCGGTACACCGAGATAATTTAGTGATTGTTTAAACTACTACATATCGAGACACTCGATCGTGCAATGAGCGAACGCAGAAATTGAGGATACTTGCAGCACAGTATTGCAAGAATTTGTTTGACTGTGTAGGAACAGCTCGTTCATCGCTTCTGTAAACAATTCAAATACATTGTGTGCTAATTCTAAAGCTTCTTGGCGTTCCGGATTAGTAAGTTTGATCTCTGCTAAAACTTGCAACACCTCTGGCGTGTTTAAAAGGTGATAATTGTCTAAAACGACATCACCTCCTCCAAAATAAACATATTCTTTTTGGATAATTTGCTGTAATTCCATTACCACTGCTAGCGCCGCCTCAAAAAAAACTGTCGCCGTTCCTTCGAGGACTTCCACTAACACCAGTTTCTGAATGGGAGAGGCTTTCCAAGCGTAGCGTTCGATCGCTGAACACAGCGATCGCGTTTTTTTAGTTTCTTCACCCCAAAGCAGTCTAAAATCACCATAAGTCATTGATTGGTTAAAGCCAACTTCCTCTAGGAATTCTAGATAATCGTGCCAGTAATAGTTTTGGTTGTAAGTATATTTATTAATTAACTCCTGAACTTTGTTGTTACTAGAAGAGTCTCGGATTACATATTTATTTAAATCGCTCAACCCTACAGCCAAAGGAGCCAGAATAGGTGCAAAAATCAGTCTTTGTTTCAGGTAAATATTTTGATTGGCTAGAAATGCAAATAAGGGTAAGCGTGCAAATTCTTGCTTTTGTGTTTGAATAAATTCTACAACTTCTTTCATAGCATCGCACCCTCACTAAGTTATTTAAACTGGGGTTTCACACCTTGCTTTATTATCGAGGATTTTTAGGGAATATCTTTGTATTTGATATCATGTTTAGTTGTGTTTGTAGTCAGGATCGATTGTGATTTGCATCATATTGTGTTCCACAACTAAATCGGGGTTGAGAGTCAGGGTACTCTTAGTGAGATTTACTTGTGTGGTAATGAGTATAGATGACAAATTTCCAGGGCGAATTGCCTTTGGGTGCGTTCTGGGTTAATCTATTTTTTGTATCAGTTAAGAAAATTGTAGGAGTTAATCTTGGAACGCACTTTTTTAGCGATTAAGCCCGATGGTGTACAGCGCGGACTCGTTGGCGAAATTATCGGTCGTTTTGAAGCCAAAGGGTTTACGCTAGTTGGTATGAAGCTGATGACGGCGAGTCGCGAACTTGCCGAACAGCATTATGGCGTACACAAAGAAAGACCCTTTTTTGCGGGACTGGTAGACTTCATCACTTCCGGGCCCCTGGTGGCGATGGTGTGGGAAGGCGACGGCGTTGTGGCGTCGGCGAGAAAAATCATTGGCGCAACAAATCCTCTGAATTCAGAACCGGGGACAATTCGCGGCGATTTGGCCGTTAATGTCGGCCGCAATATTATTCATGGTTCTGATGCTGTGGAAACTGCCAATGAGGAAATTCGTCTCTGGTTCAAGGAAGAAGAATTGACTTCTTGGACGCCTTGTTTAACTCCTTGGATTGTGGAGTAGTTTTGAGATTCTCCCGATTGATTAATCGGGAGATTATCTTACTTAGCCTTGTTTGAGGCTAAGACAGTCAAGTTAAAATATTTGTTTTAGTGTTTTATGTTTAAGAATTTGGCAATCAGCGGGTAATAAATCGTCGTTTTCTGATTTAATTATATTAACTAATTGCTCAGATGCTGTCCAGAACTAAAGGCAAGTTGTTTGTCAGCCAATAAATTTTTATAATTCATCTAGTTCTCCCACCTCTGAAATTACAGCGTATCCCACGTTTATTCTGACGGGGTGACAGGTTGCCTGAAAAACAGACTCTGAGGCAATCCTAGACAAATAGACTCAAAAAAGATAGGGTAAGAAAGCTTCTTACCCAAAAACAATTAAATGATACCAGAATTTTATCATGCCCATTTGTCAGAAAAGCTGACACGTTCTAATTACTTATTGACAATTTTATTGATTCAAGTAGTGCAATCGATTAAAGAAGTCACATTGGAAAGCATAGCGACAAAACTAGCCATACCCATTAAATTTGAAAGTAGAAGAAAAAAAGTTCAGAGATTTTTATCAGAGGATAAATGGATTCTAGATGATATTTGGCTGTCACTGGTAATTGGTTGGATTAAAGGTACTGTCAAACCGAATAAGGTTGTATATTTAGCAATAGACCGAACCAAATGGCAATCAAATAATATTTTGATGGTCAGCATGATTTGGCGAAAGAGAGCTATTCCTATTTATTGGAAAATGCTTGACAAACAAGGGAACAGCACATTAGAAAACCAACAATTCGTATTAACGCCAGTATTCGCCGCCTTATCAGATTATAACTTGATAGTGTTAGGAGATCGTGAATTTTGTAATGTTACCCTCGCCAACTGGCTTAGAGAGAAGAAAGTAGGTTTCTGTTTGCGACTAAAAAAGAATGTTTGTATCAAGATTGAAGAGGAGTTATGGGCTGAACTGAAACTGCTAGGATTAGAGCCAGGAAATAGCTTTTTCAATCAAGAAGTAACGATGAGAAAAACTGCCCCCATTACGGGGTTTAATTTAGCTGGTAAATGGCTGGGTAAATATCGAAATGTTACCACAAAAGAACCTTGGTATATTCTGACAAGCTTGGTCGATATACAAACAGCAGTTGATGATGGAGCAAAAAGATTTGGAATTGAAGAAATGTTTAGAGATTTTAAAGGCGGAGGCTATAACCTAGAGAAGACTAATTTAACGGGCGACCGATTGAGTAAATTATTAATTTTGCTATCGCTATCATACTTAAAGAGTATCATTCAAGGGATAGATATTAAATCAAAGCAAGTTCAAGAATATCTAGGCAGAAAAACAGAAAGCCACAGAAAATATGCTAGGCATAGCACTTTTTATATTGGACTCTGGGGTGAATCATGGGTCGATTCGATGTTTAGTAATTGGCAGGTTGTTGTTGAATTAATTTCTTTGTTTCCACATAAACTACCTAATTATCAACAAGGCATAAGAGCTATGAGGCTTATTCTATCAGCGTTATAGGCGACTTGTCGCCCCGACAGACGTTTATTAACAGCAGCTTTAGACAGGGCAGTGCCGTGTCCTCAGTATCATTCCCATGCCACCGGAAACGATATTGTAGCCGATCGCCCTTAGCCCCTAAACCCGCTGAGATTGCCTAAAAATCGAGCTTTTAGCCCTAGTTTCAGCGTCGGCGCGGGGCCGGAAGCCTCGCGCTATTGCCATTTTGCGGTTGCGGTTTTTCTTGCAGCTTCATCGTCAAACTAACCCGCTTTAACTTCTCATTCACCTCCAAAACCCGCACTTTCACAACTTGTCCGACTTTAACAATCTGTTTCGGATCTTCCACGAATCGATCGGCTAATTGAGAAATGTGAACCAAACCATCTTGGTGCACTCCCACATCAACAAAGGCTCCAAAGTTAGCTACATTTGTGATTATGCCTTCTAATTCCATCCCAACTTGCAAATCGGAGATTTCTTTGATTCCTGCTTGGAAAGTGGCATATTTAAACTCGGCGCGCGGGTCTCTTCCCGGTTTTTCTAGTTCGGAAATAATATCTCGGAGTGTGGGTTCACCCACTTTTTCTGTGACATATTTCTTGATGTTTACCGTCTTGATTTTTTCCGATATTTGTGTTGTATCAGTCAGCGGCAAGTCTAAATCCTTGGCGATCGCCTGCACTACAGGATAACTTTCGGGATGAACTGCTGTATTGTCTAGGGGATTTTCGCCGCCGCGAATGCGGAGAAATCCCGCTGCTTGTTCAAAAGCTTTGGGCCCGAGTTTGGGAACTTTCAGGAGTTGGCGGCGATTTTTAAATGCGCCGTTTTCGTTGCGGTAATTAACGATATTTTTGGCAACTGTTGCCGTCATTCCCGATACAAATGTCAGCAGTTCTTTAGAGGCTGTGTTTAAGTCAACTCCGACGTAGTTGACGCAGCTTTCGACTGTTTCGTCGAGTTTCTTTTTGAGCAGTTTTTGGTCAACGTCGTGCTGGTATTGGCCGACTCCTATTGATTTCGGGTCGATTTTCACGAGTTCGGCGAGGGGGTCTTGCAAGCGCCGTCCGATGCTGACTGCGCCGCGAACGGTGATGTCGAGGTCGGGAAATTCGGCGATCGCCACCTCGCTTGCTGAATAAATCGATGCACCGGATTCATTCACCATGACTTTAATCGGTTTTCTTTCCATTTCTGCCAAAACTTCCGAAACAAATTCGTCTGTTTCGCGGGAAGCTGTACCGTTGCCGATCGCGATTAATTCAATTTTATATTTTTCAATTAAATGCTTGACAATTTTACCAGCTTGCTGGCGCTGAGCAGCAGCTTGGTGGGGAAAAATTGCTTGATATTCTAAAAATTGCCCGGTTTCATCGAGGGCGGCAACTTTGCACCCCGTGCGAAATCCCGGATCGATCGCTAGTGTCGGTTTCATTCCCGCCGGCGCTGACAGCAGCAACTCGCGGAGGTTGGTTTCAAAAGTGGCGATCGACTCGATATCAGCGACGGCTTTGTTGTGCGATCGTACTTCTGTAATTAACGAAGTCTTCATCAGTCGGTTGAAGGCATCCTTCAAAGTCGATCGATAAAACTCTTTAACTTCCGGTATCCTAGTTCTAATTTCCTGAGCTTCCAAATAAGCCATCACTGCAGATTCATCAAAAGCCAGTTCCAAATCTAAAACCCCTTCCGTTTCCCCCCGAAACAGCGCTAACATATTGTGCGATTGAACGCTTCTCGCTGCAACTTGGTAATTGCGGTACATTTCAAATTTAGTGCTTCCTTCCGGGAAATCCTCTTTAATTTTCGAGACAAAAACTCCTGTTTTCATTAAAAACTCTCGCAAATAAGCCCGCAATTCTGCTTTTTCCGAAACCGCTTCCGCCAAAATATCCGCAGCACCTTTTAGAGCTTCTTCTGCTGTTTTAACTCCCTTTTCTTCCGAAATGTATTTAGCTGCCTCCGCCTCAAAATCTGCTGGTTTAGCCGTCGGTAAATTCAGACATTGGATAAAATTTGCCAGCGGTTCCAAACCTTTTTCCCTAGCAATTGTCGCTCGCGTCCGCCGCTTCGGTTTGTAAGGCAGATAAAGGTCTTCGAGTTCGTTTTTTTGCAAACAAGATTCGATTTTAGCTTGCAATTCTTCAGTCAGTTTCCCCTGAGAGCTAATCGTCTCTAAAATCGACTTTTTGCGCTCTTCAATTTCCGTCAGATAGGTGAAGCGATCGGAAATGTCCCGCAACTGAATTTCATTCAGCAAATCCGTGCGTTCTTTGCGGTAGCGGGCAATAAACGGAATAGTTGCTCCCTCGGCAAAAAGTTCCAGAGCATTATTGACTTGAGACAGATTAAGGGAAAGTTCTCGAGCAATCAGTTGAGGAATATCGAGCATAGTGCAGAATTTCGGATCGGTCAATTTTAGATTTTAGATTTTAGATTTTAGATTTTAGATTAACTTCACAAAAGATAGGAAGAAAAGGAATCATCCCAATTTTGTTGAAATCGTTTTCTAGGAGTGCGATCGCCCCGCACAGCAAAGCCGATATATCTCGCTTCTAGCTCTCCGGTTTGCACTCCAGTGAAAGCCTGATTGGGATGCTCCCGTAATGTTAGCATAAATGCAATGATTTCTCAATATTATATGTTGCCTTTTAAATATCCTGTGCCGCAAACCGATCCGCCGCGATCGCCCAGAGAAACCCTGCCGACGATGTACGATTTACCCAGCGAAGACCCGGAGGAACCTGGTTTGCCTGACGAATTTCACGATTTGCAGCCGCAGTTGTTGAGCCTGACGTTTCGACCTCGGAATTATCCGGCTTCTGAGATATTTAGCGGCACCGACATGAACCTTTATTATGACGTGCATCATACTCTGCGGCACAAGCGGCCGGATTGGTTTGGAGTTGTGGGAGTTCCCCGACTTTACGATCGATCCGAACTGCGGATGAGTTATGTTACTTGGCAGGAAGGCGTGAATCCTTTTGTAATTGTAGAACTGCTTTCGCCGGGAACGGAAAAAGAAGATTTAGGCGACAATACCGATGAGGAAAAGTTGCCACCTCAGTCGGGAAATGCTGCGGGTAACGGGCAAGTTTTGGAGGCGGAGAGGAAGGAGGAACCGCCTAGAAAATGGGAGGTTTACGAGCAAATTTTGCGGGTTCCTATTTATGCGGTTTTCAGCCGCTATACTAACAAATTGCGAGTGTTTGAATTGAAGGGCGGACACTATCAAGAATTAGAATTGCCCGAGTCGCGAGTGTGGATTGCTGACCTAAGTTTGGGCTTGGGTTTGTGGCAAGGGGAGTTTCAGGGAATCGATCGACTGTGGTTGCGCTGGTATGATGTTGATGGCAATTGGATTCTGACTGAAGCGGAACAGCAACGGCAGCGGGCAGAGTCAGCAGAAGCTAAATTGCAGTCTTTAATTCGGCGGCTGCGGGAATCTGGCATCGATCCCGATCGATTTTTAAACGGTTAGAGACGAGTGAAGTCCTGACTAAAAACTGGTTCGCAGTCAGGACTTTAGTTTTTTTTACTTCAACATAAGACTTAAGGCCTGACTATACACAGGCTTTAACATTTGATCGAAACTTGATAGGTTGCCGCTTGTTTGTTTCTTGCTGGTACTCTTTGCGGTCAAGTCGATCCGCGTCTAGAGATTGATGCAAATAAGCTTTGCCGACAGAACCGAAAAGTTGCAGTTTGTCAGCAATGACCAATCGCATGGAATCGATAGCTTTTTCCATTATTTCCAACAAATCCGGATGTGCTTCAGAAATGTTACTTTTTAACACGTTCATATAAGCTTCGCGAACTTCCGTATTCACATTAAATTTCGATACTCCGAATTTAATAGATTGATGAATCATTGAGTCTGGCAAACCGCTAGCACCGTGCATCACTAACGGCACTGAAACAGCAGCCTGAATTTTTTCCAGGCGCGGAAAATCGAGTTTCGGTTCGCTCAAATATTTGCCGTGAACGTTACCAATTGTTACGGCTAAAAAATCCACATTAGTTTCTTTGATAAACTCTACTGCTGCTACGGGATCGGTCATTTTGGCGGCTTTCTCATCGATTGTCAAACCTTCTTCCCTGCCACTAATTCTGCCGATTTCTGCTTCAACTACCGCACCGTTAGCGTTGGATAATTTAGTCATTTCCCGGCTAAATATTAAGTTTTGTTCGTAGGGCAAAAAAGAACCGTCTGCCATAATTGATTTGATACCGGCGGCTAGGGCGAGGTGAATGTCTTTTTCTGAAGTACAGTGATCTAAGTGTACTGCGATCGGCACTAAAGATTTGCCTGCGGCTTCCATAGAAAGCGCGACTAAAGGCGATTTTCCGTATAGGAGGACGCTGGGGTGAAGTTGCAGTATAGCAGGACTGTGCAGCGCTTCGGCCGCATTGATGACTGCTTTTACTCCTTCGAGGTTGTAGACGTTAAAAGCGCCGATCGCATAACCATTTCTCAAGGCCGTGTTTAGCAATTCGCTAGTTGATGCGAGCATACAGTACCTAGTTTAAAAACTTTTCTGAATGTCAATCATTCTATCAAAGTTCAAGAGCAAGCTCAGCTTAAGTAGTGTTGATTTTTATTGCGAATTTTTCGGCTAGGATTTATGTGAAGTGCATCTATTCTTGGGTAAGGTGCGCTAGACTCACCCTACTATTTGTTTGGTGAGTCTAGCGCACCTTACTTCTTAAGTGATTTACTATGTTTGTGCGTTACCAGCGTGCAAACCGCACTCTTTTACGGTCGCTTCTTCCCACCACCAGCGACCTTCGCGTTCGTGTTGGTTCGGCAATACCGGCTTGGTACAAGGTTCGCAACCAATGCTTACAAAACCGCGTTCGTGCAACTTGTTGTAAGGCACTTCCAAAGCGCGAATATATTCCCAAACCTCTGCCGAAGACCAGTTTGCTAAGGGGTTGAATTTAATTAATTCATGGTCGGGAGTTGAGAATGCACTGTCAACTTCAATGACCGGAATACCGTTGCGGGTACTGGGACTTTGGTCTTTGCGCTGACCGGTAATCCAAGCATCGAGAGTATTTAATTTGCGGCGCAGCGGCTTGACTTTCCGCACGCCGCAGCATTCCTTGTGACCGTCTTGATAAAAACTAAACAATCCCTTTTCGTCTACTAGGGCTTGTACTTCTCCGGCATCGGGAAACATTACTTCTAATTTAATGCCGTAATGTTTTCTGACTTGCTCCAAAAACTGATAGGTTTCTGAGTGCAATCTGCCTGTATCTAGGGTGAAAACGCGGAAGTTTTTGGTAATCTTTGAGGCAATATCGATCAGAACTACGTCCTCGGCACCGCTGAAAGAAATTGAGATATTTTCAAAGTTTTCTAGGGCAAATTTGAGAATTTCTCGCGGTGTTTTTTGACTGTATTCTGCTTCTAGGGCGGCAATGTTGAGATTGTTCTGGATGGCTACCATATTTTCGCGTTATCGGTGTTCTTTTCCTCTAACCCTTTATTATAGCAGCTCGCCGTCTCTCACTCACCGACTAATTTGACGACAATCAAGCAATGTCGTCCAGGGCCTCCGGATTCATCCGTGAAGCGAGAAAAAAGCTCCGACTGCTCATCACCAGCCCCCTGATTTATCAGTGGAAGCGCTTTCTTCAAATCTAAAATCTAAAATCTAAAATCTAAAATCGATTGACTGGATCTTGCAGCAGTCTTTTCGGCTGGGCCAGAATCGAGATCGAGGATGGCGATCGCCCCCTTGTCCAAATTTTCGTGAACCCAACACTCCTCTACTGAGTAAAATTGGACTGTCGCGCGCTCAATTGAATTTGCGCCCAAATTATAAATTAGAGACAATAAATTTTTTTACATGGCATTGTTAAAATTCCTAATTTTTGACTCTCCTCATCAATAAAACAATCAGGCTTATCCATAGATATCGTGCTATCTATCAACTGGAAAAACTTCCAATCAGTACCAAGAGTAACAGCGCTGCGCGAATTTCCTAGAAATCGTTCGAGGTCGCGAGAATATAATCGCCATACCCGTTTAAACTTACATCTTTAGGACTTACGCGCAGACTCTACCTGTAGGGTGCGCTAGGCGCACCTTACAACTACATATCGTGTAAAAAATGATTTCTTACGTAACTCCTATAAAAATTAGATTTTAGCCTGAGTTCTAATAAAAAATGTGGAAGAATTTATCGCCGCAATCGAGCCTGCTATGGAACTAGATCGCAGCGCTTGCGGACAACACGCAGTCGATCGCTTCAGCGTTAAAAAAATGCTCAATGGCGATGAAGGAAGCTGTTTACTGACAAATGTTAAAAGAGCGCTTTTCCCAAAAAGGTCATCCGCATCATTTGAAAGAATTAGAACTCTAAAGTAGATAGCTGCGCCAATACAGATTAAACCCACGCCTGATTTACTCCAAAACTTACGCACAACACTCAAGAAACCGGGTTGTTTGCAACGAAAATACCCGTTTATGTCTGAGTGCTATTGGAAACATCTCAATGAAAGCATCCAAGCTATAAATCTAATTTTTGAGGCAGCAGGCAAAAGTAAAGAGGCAGAAGGAAGGAACCAGAAGAAGTATTTTTATAAATATGAGATGCTCCCATCCTATTATCATTTTAGCTGTGGTAGAGCAGCAGAAATAAGGGGCAAAGGCTTCGCTCACGGTAAAAATAAGCAAGACAGAAGAAGGAAGACCGAAGTTGCTATATAACAGCTTTTGTTTCAGCAATTAATAATCTCCTAACCTTCGGGTGCGGTTGCTATATTAGGTTAGGAGATATTCTTATGATTTTGTCTAACTCGTTTAATTTTTTTTGCTTTTTTTAAAATGTTTTAAGTTTTTTTCATAAATATAGCTGTTAGCAAGCAGTAGGATAAAAAAATGATTTTATGCCAAAAATGAAGCATTAAATGTAGGCGCTTGATATCAAAATTTCACATCAAATTTAAAGGTAAAAAAATCACAAAAATTAAACTTTTGAAAAGATGGGAACCCAGTTTTACTAACAATGCTCGATACTAAAGATTGCAAGCTCCAAATATGTTTAGCGGTTGGGGAATTCGCGCCCTGTCGTCCTTATCTCCCGCCTACAATCCCATCGGCTATCACACAGGCTCAGTCTGGCCGCACAACAACGCTTTGACAGCTATTGGACTGCGATCGCACGGCGCCGTGTCGAACAAGCCCTAGAAGTAGCTCAAGGCTTATTTGACATGACATTGCTCCAACCCTACGAGCGTCCCTCCGAACTTTTTTGCGGCTGCGATCGCAACAGCGAGAGCGATCGTCCCGTGCAGTATCCTGTAGCTTGCTCGCCACAAGCTTGGGCAAGCGGCCGTATTTTTCAACTCTTGCAAATAATGTTAAATTTAGTTCCTGACGCTCCAGAAAATCAATTGCTAATTATCGAGCCAGTATTGCCAGAATCGATTAAAACAACTGTCGCTAAACAACTTAATGATAGGCTCAAATTTGCTAGATTTAGACTTTGAGCGGTCTGGTTACTCAAGCGCTTGTGGGGTTACTAATAAAGGCGGTAATTTACGGGTGATTATCGAAGTTTTAGTTTTGAGAATTGGGAATTGGGAATTTCCAATTCTCAATTAGTAAAATTCACGACACGGAAGTCGCGGATACAGGGATCGCCGTTTTTTCTCTTGCTTCTCTCTTAGATAACCAAATCGTTCTTCCTTCTTCCCTTGGACCAGGCGATCGGCTATATTGTATTTGTAAGTATATTAATTTGTTCGCGGTGCAGTCAAACAGTCGAGCGCGCCTGCTTCTGAACAAAGATTGTCGCTGTCAACAACAGCAAGGAAGTGTGGAATTATGTCAAAAGTTTTAGTAGTGGACGACGTGCCCAGCGAACAGGAAATCATCTGCCGGATTCTTATAGATGCGGGAATTGAAGTGCTCCGGGCAGGCGATGGCGAAGAAGCGATCGCCATGATCCGCAAAACCCCTCCGGCTTTGGTCGTTTTAGATGTAGTGATGCCGCGAATGAATGGATTTGAAGTGATCAGAGAATTGCGGGGCGATCGCGCAACGGCATACTTGCCAGTAGTATTTTGTACTCATAAAAACACCGAGATCGATAAAGCTTGGGGAACCGATTTAGGCGCTGACGCTTACCTCGGCAAACCCTTTCAACCTCAGCAACTCGTCAAAATCGTGCAGCGCCTGCTTTCAGCGTAAACAGAATATAAAGCGATCGGCAGCTTTCACCGAAAAACATAATAGCGAGCACCCCTTTTTTTTGAAGGAATTGGGTTTCACAATTCCCTACAAGTTTTACCTTTAATGATAGCGATTTACCGTTGCCAAATCCGGGATTTATTTCACCCAAGCATTTGATGCCCAACAAGTGATGCTGAAAAACTTTCGCGATCGCTCCGCTTTCTGCCCAAAGCAACATCCTCATTTGTCAGCTACACTAGAAACTAAAAATCAGCAATGAAAATAATGGCTCCCCCCGCTGCGGCGACTCAGGCAAGTGGAACCAAGCAATTTCTCCTATTCGGTCAAGGTAGCAGTCTGTTCGGCGTAGAGTTAGACGCAGTGCGAGAAGTGCTTTCCCTCAAAGAACAACCTATTTCCCCCGTTCCCAACACCCTGCCATTTTTGCTGGGATTAACCAACTTGCGCGGCGAAATCTTAGCAGCAGCAGACTTCGGACGGTTTACAGGACTCGATCCGGTTGACACCGACCACTCAAGCAGTCGCATCTTAGTGGTGGAAGCGCTCGATCCGCGAGACGTGAGATTGTCGAAAATGCGGATGGGATTGGCCGTCTCCCGCGTCGAAGGAGTTTTAGCTCTCAATCCCGATCGCATCGTCTCAGCACTAGATGTCAGTCCCGACCTAGCTCCTTTCTTAAAAGGTCTGTACAATTCTCAAGGACGCTTGCTAATGATTGTAGATGTAGAAGCGATCGCCCATTCCGAACGCTGGTAAAAATCCAGAATACAGATAAATCAGCAACCGCTTTCATCAATAATTTTAACCGACGATCGCCCCCTGCTTATTTGCCCATTCTTAATTTTATGATCGAACTTCTCTATACTTGGATCGCCACGACTTTCACCCTGACATTGCCTGACTTCTCCCAATCGCTGATAGCTGGAGTTGCTAATTGCATCATTTGTTTCTGTTACTTTGCCATCGCCTGGCTGATCACCTTAGGTTTGTGGCGAAACCGTCAATTCGGGTTCGACATCTTCGCCACAGTCACAGCCGGCATCTTTTGGAGTTGCGCTTTCGGTCACAGCGGCCACGCCGCCGAATACCTGGGACTGCCACACTCCCCAGAGGTGCAAACCGTGTCCGATTGGATAACTGTAATTCCGGCGATCGCTTTTTTGAGTTTGTCCAACCGCTACGACTTCTTAGTAGGTTCCACCCAAATCCTTAACTCTAAAAAAGAAACAGAACAAGCCCTCAGCGAAAGTACCCAGCGATTTCAGGCAATCTTCGACCAAGCTTTTCAACTGATCGCATTATTGGAGCCAGACGGTACTGTGATCGAAGCAAATCAGACAGCGCTAGAATTGGGAGATGTCCAAGCATCAGAAGTGCTGGGGCAGAAATTTTGGCTGGCACCTTGGTGGGCATCATCCCCAACCAACCAGCAGCGCCTAACAACGAACATCAAACAAGTCTCGACCGGCAAGTTTGTTCGGGAAGAATACGAAATCACCGACCCCAACAACCAGCTAACAGTAATTGACGTATCGTTTAAGCCGCTGTTCGATAAAACAGGAGAAGTATTTCAAATCCTCGCCGAAGGCCGCGAGATTACCCAGCGCAAACAGACAGAAGTGGCATTGCAGCATCTCACCGCAGAACTAGAACAGCGAGTAAATGAAAGAACCGAGCAGATCCTGCAAACTAACGCACAATTGCAAGAAGAAATTCGCGATCGCACCGCAGTCGAAGAGCAATTAAAAGCCTCAGAACAATTCTTAAACAACGTCCTCAACACCATCGCCGACCCGATTTACGTCAAAGACGAACAGCACCGCTACGTAACATTAAACGATGCTTTTTGTCAATACATAGGTCGCAGCAGAGAAGAACTAATTGGCAAATCCTACGACGAATTATTGCCCAAAGAGCAAGCAGACACGTATAGAGAAAAAGACGAATTAGTTTTCTTAACAAATACCAACAATGCAATCCTAGAAACCATCACAGACGCAGCAGGAAACACCCGCTTTTTCAGCGCCAAAAAATCTACCTTTGTAGATGCCTGCGGCAGCAAAATTCTCGTCTGCGCCATTAGAGACATCACCAAGCGCCTGCAAGTCGAAGAACAACTGCTGCAGACACTAGCAAAAGCAGAAACCTCCCAAAACTTGCTGCGCACAGTCATTGACGCTACGCCAGACTGCATCTTCGTCAAAGATCGAAACTCGCGCTACACCCTAGTCAATGCAAGTTTCGCCGCCGTCTTCGGCAAAACTCAAGCAGAAATTATCGGCAAAGACGACGCAGAAATCGGCATATCGGTCGATCGAATCTTTGGCAGCTTCCAGACCCAAACCGATTCCCAGAACCAAATCCAAAACTTCCGGGCCGGCAACCACCTCGCACCGGACTCCAACGGCTCAGCCACCTTAGCCGACGGCAAAGTACACAGCTTCGACACCCTGAAATTACCCCTCAAAGACGCAGAAGGCAACATTTTAGGAATGCTCGGCTTGGCGCGCGACATCACAGAGCAACGCCAATCCGAACAAGAACTATTGCGGTTCAAAGCAATTTTAGAAACCACAACAGACTGGGTAGGAATCGCCGACTCCCAACAGCGGACCATTTATCTCAACCGTGCCGCCAGAGAAATGTTGAAAGTTGGCGAAAACGCAGATGTAGCCGGAATCAACATTTCCGTCATGCTATCCCCCAAAAGTATCGACACTATTATCAACGTCGGCATCCCCGCAGCTTGCCGGGACGGGGCGTGGAGTGGCGAGACAATTTGGCAGAGTTTAGACGGCGAAGAACTACCAGTTTCTCAAGTAATTGTTGCCCACAAATCCGAGAATTCAGAAGTTGAATTTATCTCAACGATCGCCCGAAATATTCAAGAACGCAAGCGCGTAGAACAAGCCTTGGAGCAGAACTTACAAATGCTCGACCTGGCGAGCGACGCTTTAATCGTTCGGGATATTGACGGCACGATTAATTATTGGAATCAAGGAGCCGAACGGATGTACGGCTGGACAAAAAAAGAAGCCTTGGGAAAACTCACCAATACTCTATGGCAGACCATTTTTTCCCAGCCTTTAGCAGATATCTGGGTACAGTTAGAAGCGCAGGATTATTGGGAAGGAGAACTAATTCACAACACCAATTACAACACCAAAATCACTGTATTCAGTCGCTGGAATTTGCAGCGAGACGAACAGGGAAAACCCAAAGCAATTTTAGAAACCAACAACGACATTACGGAGCGGAAACAAGCCGAAATCGAAAAGCAAAGATTAATTTCGATCGTAGAAAGCAGCTCTGATTTTATTGGCACGGCTACCCTGGAGGGAGACACAACGTACCTGAATGCGGCTGGTATTAAACTAGCAGGATTGCAAAATATTGAAGAAGTCAAAAACAAAACTATATATGACTTCCTAACACCAGAAGATGCTAAAAGCTTAAAAGAACAAATCCTGCCGGCTACTGTGCGAGACGGTTTTTGGCAGGGCGAATTCCGCTTGAGGAACTTTGAAACCGGCGAAAACTGTCCCGTTGATTTCACCCTATTTACCGTCAAAAACCCAGAAACCGGCTCGCCAGTGGGCCTAGCTACAGTTACTCGCGACATCAGCGATCGCAAACGGGCAGAAGAAATGCTGCGCGATCGCGAAAGACTGTTCCGAGCCATTTTCGATCAATCGTTCCAATTAGTGGGGCTGCTCAAACCAGACGGCACCGTTTTGGAAGCCAACCAAACAGCCCTCGCCGTCGCCGGACTCAGGCGCGAAGAATTCGTAGGCACGCACTTTGCAGATAATCTGTGGTGGCAAATTTCCCCAGAAGCCAAGCAAAAAGTGCAAGCTGCGCTCGCAAAAGCCGCCGCCGGCGAGGTAGTCCGCTACGAAGCCGACGTGCTCGTGGCTGGGGGAACTTCGATCACTGTGGACTTCTCCCTCAAGCCGATCGTAGACGACAGCGGCAAAGTCGTGCTGCTGATTCCCGAAGCTCGCGACATCAGCGATCGCAAAGCCTTAGAACGAGAATTAGTTTTGCGTCAAACCCACTTTGACGCATTTTTCACAGCCGCCCCGGCTTCAATGTTTATTGTTGACGAGCATTTGCGCTTCGTGCAAGTCAACGACAAATTAGCGGGAACCACCGGTGCCTCAGTTGCCGAACACCTCGGCAAGACCTTGAGGGAAGTTGTACCCGAAAGGGCCGATACCCTAGAGCCGATGTTGCAGCAGATTCTCGCCACCAACCAACCAGTTTTGAATATCGAAGTATCCTGTTCAACTTCCAAACAGCCCGGTATCGTGCGGGATTGGTTGGCTTCTTACTTTCCTTTACCAGGATCTGACGGCAAACCCATCGGTGTCGGCGGTGTGGCGATCGAAATTACCGATCGCAAAAAAGCAGAAGTAGAGCGCGATCGATTTTTTACCCTTTCCCTAGACTTGGTTTGTATTATAGATTTTGAAGGGAAATTCAAGCGCCTCAATCCCGCTTGGGAAACAACCCTCGGCTACACCCTAGAAGAAGTGGAAAACCAACCTTTTATCAATTTCGTCCATTCAGACGATCGCGAAAAAACTACAGCCGAAGCGGGAAAAGTATACGATGGCGCCGAAGTACAGTTCTTTGAAAATCGCTACCGCTGCAAAGACGGTTCCTACAAGTGGCTGTCGTGGAAAGTGCGACCTGAAACCGAACAAAAGCTGATGTATGCAGTCGCTCGCGACATTACCCAAAGCAAACAGGCGATGGTGCAACTGCAACAAACAACAGCCCAATTAGCCAGTTCCGAAGAGCAATTCCGGCAGCAAAGCAATCTCTTGCAACTGCTAATAGACAGCATTGGCGACGGCATAATTGCTGCCGACGAAAAAGGCAATTTTGTGTTGTTCAATCCCGCCGCCCAAGAAATCTTCGGCACGGGTTCTACAGATACTCTCCCCGACGAGTGGTCGGCAAAATACGGTTTATTTTTGCCCGATGGAGTCACTCCTTATCCCGCAGCCGACATCCCCTTAATGAAGGCAATTCGAGGAGAATCCCCTGACGACGTAGAGGTTTTCACCCGCCATCCAGGCAAGCCGGAGGGCCTGTGGATCAAAATTAACGGCCGGCCGCTCAAAGACGAAACGGGCGCACTCAAAGGCGGCGTAATAGTTTGCCGCAACGTCACCCAGGAAAGAGCTTCCCAGCAGCGAATGCAGCAGTTGGCCGAGGCACAGGAACGGTTGCTGCAAGAACTCAAAACGCGGCAAAATGCTCTCGACGAATCTGCGATCGTCAGCGAAACTGACCCCAAAGGCCTGATTACCTACGCCAACGACAGATTCAGTCAAATATCTGGTTACAGCATGGGAGAACTCCTGCACCGCGACCACCGCATCGTCAATTCCGGCTACCATCCCAAATCATTTTTTCAAGAAATGTGGGTGACAATTTCTCGCGGCTTGGCGTGGAAAGGGGAAATCAAAAATCGGCGCAAAGATGGCTCGTTTTACTGGGTAGATTCCACAATATCCCCCATTTTTGATACCAGCGGCACCATAGTCAAATATATCGCCATCCGCTTTGACATTACCGAGCGCAAAGAGGCAGAAGAACGATTGGAAAAATTGGCCGCAGAACGCAAAGCTGAAGCCGATTCTCTGACGCAGCAAGTCCTCAAATTGTTGGAAGAAATTAAAGGCGCGGCTCAAGGCGACTTGACCGTCAGGGCGGAAGTTACTAACGACGTTTTAGGTGCTGTCGCCGACTCTTTCAATTTCTTAATCAGTTCTCTGCGGAAGGTGGTAACGGGAATTCAAACTTTAGCCGAACAGGTAACATCTGCCACCGGCGAGTCGATGAACAACACCAGTCAACTCACCCAACAGGCGGAAATTCAAGCAGCAAAAATATCTGCCATCATGCGGGAAATTGAGCTGATTGTGAATTCGATCCGCGACGTGCGAGATGTTTCGGTGCGCGCCGAAGCAGTTGCCCAGCAGTCTTCTCACACGGCTGAAGTCGGCGGTATGGCTGTCGATCGAGCTGTCGAAGGCATTAACGGGCTCAGGTTGACGATCGCCTCTACCTCGAAAATGATGAAGCGTTTGGGCGAGTCTTCTCAACAAATTGGGAAAATTGTGACTTCGATTTCTCAACTTGCTTCGCAAACTAATTTATTAGCTCTGAATGCTACTATTGAGGCTGCCAGAGCCGGCGAACAAGGTTTAGGTTTTGCAGTTGTTGCCGAAGAAGTGCGGAAATTAGCAGAAAGATCGGCGGGCGCTACTGAGGAAATATCTGAAATTGTCGGTACAATTCAAGAAGAAATCAGCCGTGTCATGAAGGCAATGGAATCTGGAACGCAAGAAGTTGTGGAAGGTACAAAGCTCGCCAGCGAAGCTAAGACTCACCTGAATGCTATCATTGAAGTGAGCCGGGAAATGAATTCTTTGGTGCAAAATATTACCCGCGCGGCGGCGAAGCAAACTGTTTCGGCTGAGGAAATTTCTAACAGTATGCAGCAAGTGAATGAGATTGCGAATACAACTGCACAAAAGGGTTCGGATGTAAAAGCATCTTTGGACGATCTCTCCGGTTCAGTTGGTAAATTACAAAAGTCAGTGGCGAATTTCCGCAGTTAGTCAGTTGACAGTTAACTGTTATACGAATCACTAAGAACTATCATTGGGGTTTGGGAGGTTTCACGATTATCCTCAATCTGAAGTTATAGATAATCCTGTACCGACCCCTACAACAATTACAGTCAATTAACCGGACATCATATATAGCAGTTCTCAATCTTGGTGAGGTATGCCCTATGCCCTATGCCCTATGCCCTATCCCCTATGCCCGTTTATCGAGCGTGCACCTCATGATTGCTGAGAAAGGCTATGTGTAAAAACTCCCAACAGACAACAGACTCATATATATGAATGATGACGACTTAAACGAATTAATAGATGCTTTCACCGCAGAAACCCAAGAGTTTCTCCAGTCGATGGAGACGAACTTATTGGCGATGGAAGCTGCCGGGTTGAAAGAGCGAGAAGCGGCAGTTAAAGAAATGTTTCGGGCGGCTCACTCGATTAAAGGTGCGGGTTCGATGTTGGGCTGTCACAACCTGTCAGCGGCGGCTCACAGGCTGGAGGACTGTTTTGTCATTTTGCGCGATCGCACAGACTTGTCGGCCCTGGAACCTACAACTGTGACGGTTTTACTGCAAGGGGTGGATGCCCTCAAAAGGATTGCAGCCGAATCAATTCACCACTCGGATGTCAGCACTCCAGATCAAAAGGAAAACTTGGAGACGATCGCCCAAATCCAAGCTCATTTCGAGCGTCAGTACGGCCCGCCAGCACCACCGCCAGTTCCGGTAATGAGCAAGTCGGCGGCCCCGGAAACCCTAAAATTGATTTTTGAACATGAATTGCCGCCAGTGTTCGATCGCCTGGAAACCGAGCTTTCCCAAGCTTCTGAGGCAGATTTGGCAAAAAGCGTGACCGCCCTCAACCAGGTTTACTATCAAATCTCCGGTTTGGCTGGAATGCTGCAATTGCCGGATTTTGGGAAAGTTGCCGAACCCCTCAGAGATTTGATCGACTCTGCAGACTTGACTGTAGAACGGTTGCAGTCCGAGGGTTGGACGATCGCCCAAAACTTGCAAACCGCACGCCAGCAGCTACTCGAAGGAAAGGCGATCGAAATCGCCCAAAACTCCCCCGCCCCCCAACAGGAATCAGAAGAATCGGAAACATCAGAAACCCCTTTTTCTTCCACTCCCCCACTCCTCCAGTCCCCCACTCCACCCTTTTCCCCCTCCTCCAGTCCCCCACTCCCCAACCCGCAAAGGCCAACAATCCGAGTAGACTTGGAACGCTTGACAGAATTAGTGAATCTAGTCGGAGAATTAGTCATCAACCGTACAAATTTGGAACTTCAAGAATCCGAACTGCGCGGCGAAGTCAAGCGCATCCGCCGCAGTATCGTAGATTTAAACCAATTCGGCGGTCAGTTGCGAGAAGAATACGACAGACTGAGTTTTGGAGACTGGAAGCTGGCAAACCCCCACCCAGAAATCGGGAAACTTTCAGCACCAGAAACAGAATTCCCAGTTATTGCTAACAGCAAATCCTCTCAGGCAAATTCTCACTTCGATCTCTTAGAGATGGATCGTTATACAGAGTTCCACTCTACAGCCGCAGAAGTCATCGAAACTGCCGAAGCAATTTCTCAATCCGCCACCAAATTAGACATCTTAGCGATGAAATTCGAGCGCAGTACCGACCAACTGCGCCGCATCACCGACCAACTCCGCAGCCGCGTCATGCAGTTGCGAGTAGTTAGCTTCAGCCGAGCCGTCGATCACTTGCCACGAGCGCTCAGGGATATGTGTCTCACATACGATAAAGATGTCAACCTGCTGCTGCTGGGACGCGATACAAAAATTGATGAAAGTTTGCTCGACGCCTTGCGCGACCCCTTAGTACATCTAGTGCGAAATGCTTTCGACCACGGCATCGAAATGCCCGAAGTTCGGCAGGAAATAGGCAAGCCGCCAAGCGGTCAAATTGAAATTGAAGCGCGCCACCAAGGCGGCCAAACTATTATTACTGTCGCCGATGACGGGAAAGGCATTGACCCGGAAATGATTCGCCGCAAAATTGTGAATAAGGGTCTGGCGACGGAGGAACAAGCTCAAGAATTTTCCATTGCCGAACTCTACGATTTTCTATTTTGGCCGGGTTTCAGCACAGTTGAAGAAGTGAGCAACCTTTCAGGCCGGGGGGTCGGCCTGGACGTGGTACGGGCTAATTTGCGGACGGTGCGCGGAACTGTAAAGGTTGACTCTCGCGTGGGAAAGGGTACGAGTTTTATCCTCAAACTGCCGCTGCTGCTGTCGATTACTGAGGCCTTGATGGTGAAGACCGATCGCAATAAAATAGCGGTGCCACTGGATGCAGTTGAAGAAATTCTCCACATTAAAGCTTCGGAAGTTCACACCGCTGGGAATCAGCCCATGCTGTGGTGGCGGGAGGAATTTATTCGTTTGGTGCGACTCCAAGATTTACTCGAATACAGCATTTTGGGGCCGGATGCGCCCTCTCCTGACCCTTTGACCCAAGACCACATTCCGGTGCTGGTTTTGGCTTCTAGCGAAGGAATGCTGGCGGTGGCCGTGGAACGGTTGATCGGCCAGCAGGAAATTGTGGTAAAACCCTTGCCACCTCCTCTGTCTAAGCCTCGCGGGGTTTTGGGGAGTACGATTTTGGGGGACGGCCGAGTCGTAACAATTTTGGATGTGGACGATTTGGTGGGTCAATCTTCAGCAAATACTTCGATAGCGCCTGTTTCCGGTAAAGGGTCCCATTTACCACCGAGTTCGAGTCAATCACCCCTGATTTTGGTGGTGGACGATTCTTATACTATTCGTCAATTGCTTTCTATGACGCTGACTCGGGCTCGCTACCGGGTGGTGCAGGCGAAAGACGGCATGGAGGCCCTCGAAAAGTTGCAAAACGGTCTCGATTGCAGTTTGGCGATTGTGGATATAGAAATGCCCCGGATGGATGGATTTGAGTTACTGCAATCGATACGATCGACCCACCGGTTTGCTAATATTGCCGTAGCCATGCTGACCTCCCGCAGCGGCGAAAAACACAGGCAAATGGCAATGGAATTAGGTGCTAATCAATATTTCACCAAACCTTACAGCGAAGCCCAACTTTTAGAAGCCATCCCCAAATTAATCAAAAATTAAATAATCCCCAATAACGGTAACGTGCCGAATGCCAACCTACTCAAATCAAATATTTTTCAACCTTCAACCTTCAACCTAAAATTTAAAATCTTCAATCTTCAATCTTCAACCTAAAATCTAAAATTTAAAATCTTCAACCTAAAATCTTCAATCTTCAATCTTCAATCTAAAAATTAAAATCCTTCAATCTAAAAATTAAAATCTTCAATCTAAAATCTAAAATCTAAAATCTAAAATAGAATGACTCACGCCAATTACAATCGCCGCTTTCGCAGCAAGAAACAAGGCACTCCCAGAACGCCTCCTAGAAAACTTGTTTCTTTTGAACTGGGGAATATTTACTATTCAGTTCCTATTGAAAGGGTGCAGTGCGTTATTAAAGACTTTCATGCCTACGGTTTTTTAAATAACGGTCAAAGTTTAGTGCGACACCAAGAAGAACTGATTACCTTGATTAATTTATCTAAAATATTTCCCAGCAGTCCGAGCATTGGTGACTGCAAATACCTGATTATTTGCAGCTTAAATAAGAGCGATCGGTTGGGGATTCCCATTCCTAATATGCCCAAAATTTTGGAAATTGCCGAAGAAAGCTTCTGCGAGATTCCCGAATTGTACCGTCAACAGCAACTGCCTCCGGTAATAGAAAAGTTAATTCGCGCACCTGACGGTTCCGAAGTTTTTTATCTAAATTTCGATCTTTTTTATTTAAATTTTGACTTATTTAGCGAAATGTAGGGTGTGTAGTTTTCGATATATTATACTATATAAATGGTATTTTCGCAAACAAAAAGTTATTTATGAAAAAACTCACAATAATGTCGATCGCCCTACTAATTTTTGCAGCAACTCTCGAACTGCCGAAGGTGGGGCTGCAACTAAGTGCGATCGGGCAAATAGAAACACCCCAACCAATCCCAACACCCCAACCAATCCCAACACCCCAACCAATCCCAACACCCCAACCACAAACACCCCAACCAATCCCAACACCCCAACAAATCCAAACACCCCCAATACAAACACCCCAACCAAAAGCAGCCGACCCCAAAAACCTCGGCTACGTCTCCCCAGAATTTGCCGAAAATTTCTCCCAGCAACAAATCGACCAAATCAACGCCAACGTCGAAACGCTGCTGCTAACTCAAAGCTGCTCCCGCTGCGACCTCCGAGCCGTAAAATTAGTTAACATTAACTTAAAAAACCCCATCCTTACAGGAGCCGATTTATCAGATGCCAACCTCAGCGGTAGTCGGTTCGAGATCTCAGATTTTGTCAACACCAATCTAGCTCGCACAAACTTAAGCGGAGCCGAATTAGTAGGAGCGAGAATCAGCAATGCTAACCTCAGAAAAGCTAACTTGACAAAGACAAATTTAGACGGTGCAGACTTGCGATTTTCCGACTTGAGAGATGCCAATCTTTCCGATGCCAACCTCCGCAATGCTAATATAGATGGCGCTAGTATCGATCGAGCAAGTATGGCCGGCACCACAATGCCCGACGGCAGAAAAAATAATTAATAATAGAGGTAGTCTGATGTCGCCGATTAAACAACGCCTTCTCGAAGCGATCGAACGGACTCCTGAGCCACTTTTAGAGAAAACGCTGGCATTTCTGGAATTTTTGACCAGTCGGACACAATCCGCGATCGCCCCAGACTTCGACTCAGATTTTGACTCAGATACCGACTCCAACGATCGAATCCTCGCCGATCTCAAAGCCTCCCTCCACCAAGCCAAAGCGGGACAAACCTTTCCCGTATCGGAACTCTGGGACGGTATCAATGTCTGATATGTCAGTCCAAGTCACATTCACGGTACTGTTCAAACGTCGCCTCAAAGGACTCGCTAAAAAGTATCGCCAAATCAAACCGATATTCAGCCAGTCCTTGATGAGCTTATCCAAGGAAACTTCATAGGAAACCAGATTACAGGGACTCAATACACCGTTTACAAAGTCCGGGCTAAAAACAGTGATGCCCGAGTTGGTAAGAGCGGCGGTTATCGCTTGATTTATCAAGTTGAATCACCGACTCAAGTTGTTTTACACCTGATTTACTCGAAATCAGAACAAGCAAATGTCTCCGCCGAGGAAATCCAAACTGCGATCGCAAAATACCAAGCGAACCCAGACGAATAAGCCATTTTTCAAATCTAAACGTTTGCCCTTCTTGCTCTTTGAGGCGCTCGCTGTCACCGTCAAAATCAGTGTCGTGCCTTCCTTCAATTCTATTCAAACAGCCAAAAACCTCTGAATCACCTCATCGCTCAACTCGCTAGTGCTTCCAGAAGCCACAATCCCGCCTTTTTGCATAGCATAATACCAGTCAGCTTGCCGCACAAAATGCAAATGTTGCTCCACCAACAAAACAGAAATTCCCCTAGTCGCAACTACGCGGCGCACAGCAGCTTCAATATCTAAAATAATCGACGGTTGAATTCCTTCCGTAGGTTCATCCAAAACCAGCAACTGCGGCTCACCCATCAAAGCCCTAGCAATAGCTAACTGCTGCTGCTGTCCCCCGCTCAAATCACCTCCCAGGCGATCGAGCATAGTTTTCAAAACCGGAAACAACTCAAAAATTTCATCGGGAACTTCAGGATTTTTGGTTTTGGTTGGTTTCGCTTCCAAACCTAACAATAAATTTTCCTTCACCGTCAAACGGGGAATAATTTCGCGCCCTTGAGGTACGTAACCAATTCCCAATCTAGCCCGCTGGTGAGTCAACTTAGAAGCAATAGATTCTCCACCAAAAGCAATAGTGCCACTGCGCGGTTGCAGCAACCCCATAATCGTTTTTAGCATAGTAGTTTTGCCCACACCATTGCGGCCGATCAAGCAAACCATTTGCCCCGCCATGACGCTTAAATCGACATCCCGCAAAATGTGACTTTCGCCGTAATAAACATTCAAATTAGAGACTTGCAGCATAGTTTTTAATTGGTAATTGGGCCTAGAAATTGGTAGCAACTAACAAATAACGTCTTCCGTCTTCCGTCTTCCGTCTTCCATCTTCCGTCTTCCGTCTTCCTTCCTCTTACTCTTCCGGTTTGCCCAAATATACCTCAATTACTCGCTCGTCATTTTGCACCTCATCCATAGTCCCCTCGCACAAAACCGAACCCTGATGCAACACCGTCACCTGCCGCGCAATTTGCCGCACAAACTCCATATCGTGTTCAATTACCAACACCGAATGACTTTCGGCCAGCGAAATCAACAACTCTCCAGTTAACATCGTTTCCTCATCCGTCAAACCCGCCACAGGTTCATCTACCAACAACAAATCAGGAGATTGAGCCACCAACATTCCTATTTCCAACCATTGCTTTTCCCCGTGAGAAAGCAAACCAGCCAAAACATCAGCTTTAGCAACTAAACCAATTGTTTCTAACAAACCGGAAACCGTGCGTTTTTCAGCAGCAGAAGCAGGCTTGAACAAAGTCGAAAAAACATTTTTATGGCGGCTGCAAGACAATTCCAAATTTTCGCGCGGCGTTAAATTCAAGTAAACTCGCGGCGTCTGAAACTTGCGGCCAATTCCCAAGCGCGAAATCCTATCTTCCGACAACTTGCGTAAATTTTGTCCCTTAAATAACACCCGGCCCTCTGTCGGCTGCACCTTCCCCGTAATCGAATCCAGAAAAGTTGTTTTCCCCGCACCGTTGGGGCCAATGATAACTCGCAGTTCGCCCGCATCCATGCTGAAATTTAAACCGTTGATAGCTTTAAAACCATCAAAACTAACAGTCAAGTTTTCTATTTCTAATACTTTTCCATTCATAATTAACAATTCACTCACTAATGGACAACAACCCATATCTTTTGTAGGTGCGGAGCGCAAAGCTTCTCCCTGATTAAGCAGATTTTCTACCCTGCCGTGGCACCGGATTTTCTACTTGTTGCTGGCCGTTTACTCTCAACTAAAACTGCTAGAACTGCTCGAAATTGGAGGTGGAGTGGCAGCTAAAATTCGTTCAGCTAACTTCGAGAGTGGCAAACTTTGCACGTATACTTTTCCAGGCCCCGTCATCTTTGCCAAAAACAAGCCTTCACCTCCAAATAAAGCATTTTTAAACCCGCCAACAAATTGAATGTCGTAGTCTACTGTGGGAGCAAAAGCTACCAAACAACCGGTATCTACTCGCAACACTTCGCCAACTCCCAAATTTTTCTCAACTATTGTTCCTCCCGCATGAACAAAAGCTAGCCCGTCACCCTGCAATTTTTGCAGAATAAAACCTTCTCCGCCAAAGAAACCGGCACCTAGCCGCTTGGTGAAAGCTACCTCAATTTCAATGCCGTTGGCCGCACAGAGAAATGAGTCTTTTTGACACAAAAATTTACCGCCAAGTTGACCTAAATCAAGGGGAATTACTTTACCCGGATAAGGGGCGGCAAAAGCGACGCGGGCTTTGCGATTTCCGGCGTTGACAAAGGTGGTAATGAAAAAACCCGCTCCTGTCAGCATCCGTTTGAAACCTTGAAATAAGCCGCCGCCTGTGGATGTTTGCATTTGGATGTCGCCTTCCATGTATGTCATGGTTCCAGCTTCAGCCCTCACGCCTTCTTTGGGGTCTAATTCAATTTCGATGAGTTGCAAATCGTCGCCGTAAATTTTGTAGTCAATAATATCTGCCATATGTTTACCCTCAAGTTAAAAAACGAAACTGTTTGCTAAAGATATATAAGTAGGTGGACATATATATTGCGCCTCCTTATAGAGAAACCCAGATTTTCCCCAGTCTATTGCGATTGCTTCGTTCCTGGCTGCCTGGTGGCATTTATTTATGTCCGCCTACTTATATATACACGATCCTTTTGCACTCAATGTTCAAGTTCTTCTTTTTCGCGCTGCACTTGGGGGTCTTGTTCCAGGCTGGGGTAAGTAGATGCGTACTTCGGTCTTCTGAACAACCTGCGGATTTGGCCGAAACCTTGATGTTGCAGCCATCCGACTAAGCCGTCGGGCAGCACTGTGACTACTATTAGGAATAGCGCGCCTTGGAAAAATAGCCACACTTCGGGGAATTGTTCGCTCAAGAAACTCTTGCCAAAGTTGACTAGCAGCGCTCCTAATATTGCTCCCGATAATGTGGCGCGACCTCCCACCGCGACCCAGATTACCATTTCAATTGAAAAAGCAATATCCATTGCTTTTGGCGAAATAATTCCGGTTTGTACGGTAAATAATGCGCCTGCAATCCCGGCTAAACCGGCGGAAATTGCAAAGACTAAAACTTTGTAGCCTGTGGGATTGTAACCTGAGAAACGCAGGCGCACTTCGTCGTCGCGAATTGCTACTAGCAGGCGGCCGAAACGCCCGCTGGTGAGCCACCGGCAGAGGGCATACGTTGCTGCTAGAAATAGTACGGTGAGAATGTAGAAAATATATTGAGTATCTCGGTCATTTACTGTGGCTCCGAACAGGGTTTTAAAGTCGGTGAGTCCGTTGGTTCCGTTAATCAGTTTTTGCTGACCGTTAAAGAAGTTGAAAAATACAATGGTTGCTGCTTGGGTGAGAATTGAAAAGTAAACGCCTCGAATCCGATTTCGGAATACTAAATAACCCAAAAGTGCGCCCAATATAGCGGGGATGAGAACTACTGCGAATACTGAGAAAGGAAATGAATAAAATGGTTGCCAAAACCAGGGGAGTTCGGTAACACCGTAGAGGTTCATAAATTCTGGCAATTGACTGCTGGCGGTTGGGGGAATTTGCAGTTTTAGGTGCATGGCTAAGGCGTAGCCGCCGATCGCAAAAAATACACCGTGTCCGAGACTCAGCAAACCCGTGTATCCCCAAATCAAGTCTATGCCGAGGGCGACAATTGCTAGTGCTAAAAATCGCCCCAATTGATTGAGCCGAACGTCGGGGAGTATTCCTGGGATGAGTAAGATGAATGTGAGGGCGATCGCGCTGACAATTACCGCTTCTTTTAGCCAGGGTTTTTGATTTGTTTTCTGCATTTTTCGCTACACTCGCAGTTGTAATTTTTAATTTTCTACCGTCCGCCCTTTTTGCGGGAAAATCCCTCCCGGCTTCACTTGCAGAAAAGCCATAATTAAGGCGAATACCATTACTTTTGCCATGCTGGTTGTGGCGAAAAATGTGAAGAAGTCGGCTAAAGGCTTGACAGGAGCGAACATTAATGCTAGGGTTCCAGAACCGATCAGGTAATTTGCAGTGCCGATCGCGATCGCAGCAACTACACTCCCCACAATCTTGCCGACACCGCCCACAACCACCACCATAAAGGTATCGACTATATAATTTTGTCCGGTATTTGACCCTACGGAACCGATCAAACTAATCGCGCACCCGGCGACACCTGCCAGCCCCGAACCCAAAGCAAAAGTCAGCGCGTCTACTTGTTCGGTAGGAATTCCCAAACACGCACTCATGCTGCGATTTTGTGTCACGGATCTAATCCGCAATCCCCACACAGACTTTTGCAAAAATAGGTAAATTCCCGCCAAACAAATTCCTGTCAGCACAATAATAAAAACTCGGGCGTAGGGCAACTGAAAAGTGCCCAGCGGGATGCCGCCCCGCAACCATGCAGGTGCAGTTACGTCCACATTTTGAGCGCCAAACCAAGGTTGAGTTACTGCCAGTTTGTAAGTTTGCCCTAAAAACGCGCTCGCCGCCCAGGAAATACCCAAAGATAAAGGCAAAATTATGGCGATAATTTTGCTGCGAATGCGATCGAAATCCGATCGCTGCTTCAGCACTCGCAAACCGCCAAAAAACAGCAAACAAAACACCGCAATCCCAATTACCAACACCCAACTCACGCTGCGGACAAACTGCTGCAAAATTAAACTTACGCCCCAAGTTGCCAGCAGAGTTTCTAGGGGCCGCCCGTAAAGATAGCGAATTACTCCGCGTTCGAGAATTAATCCTACCAATGCAGCTACTAAAAAAGCTAGGGGAATCGCAAATAAAATATAGGTTTCAAAAGCAAATCCTCCCATACCTTTGAAGACATTTTGCACCACGAAAGTTGTATAAGCCCCCAGCATCATCAACTCGCCGTGAGCCATATTAATTACGCCCATCAGCCCGAAAATAATCGCTAGTCCCAGGGCGGCAATTAGTAAAACAGCGCCGATGCTAATGCCGTTAAATAAACCGTCCAATAAGCCGATCGCCACTTTTTATCCTCCTATTTTTCTATAATATTTGGTGCAATTATGTAACAAGTAATGTGAGAAATGCACACCCTAAAGACGCGATTTTTTGTATGAGGGGAAGGTGCGACATCAGCGCACGGAGCGATGTTTTAGGTAAACTAATAAATCGGGGAAAGCTACGGATTGCGCCACCACCATAAAGACGCAAGTTTTTGTATGAGGGGAAGGTGCGCCCTAAGCACCCGGAGCGACGTTTTACCTGCACAGTTATGTAAGGGGAAAGGTGCGCCAGGCGCACCCAGAAAGAGTTTTAAATTAACTTAATTATGAACTCTTGAATTTTCCGCCTTTTGCGGGGTCTGACCAATCGCAAGAAAAGCCTTTTGTTTCAGCGACAAACTGATTCCAAGGAACTGGCTGCACTGCTTGTGGCGTAGCATAAGCGATGTTAAACAAACCGTCTTCTCTCACTTCGCCCAAGCGCACAAATTTAGAGATGTGGTGGTTGTTTTCCATCGTAACTTTTCCCTCAGGCGCGTCAAAGGTTTGACCTAAAGCTGCTGCCCGCACTTTTTCTAAATCGTCGGCTGTTCCTGCTTTTTCGACGGCTTGCTTCCACAGGTAAACCATGATGTAAGCTGCTTCCATCGGGTCGTTAGTCACTCTCTCTTTGCCGTATTTTGCCTTGAAAGCTTCCACAAATTTTGTATTTTCCGGAGTTTCCACAGTCATGAAGTAATTCCAGGCGGCGTAATGGCCTTTAAGATATTCTACGCCGATCGCCTTTACTTCTTCTTCCGCAATACTGACCGACATTGACGGATATTTGTCCGGGCCCAAACCTGCACCCTGCAACTGTTTGAAAAATGCTACGTTGCTGTCGCCGTTGAGGGAATTGAAAATGACGCCGCCGTCTGGCAAAGCTGCCTTAATTTTAGTAATAATTGGCGTGACTTCTGTGCCGCCCAAAGGAATGTAATCTTCCCCAACTAATTCGCCGCCTTTGGCTGCTAGCTGTGCCTTGATAATGGTATTTGCCGTGCGGGGGAAAACGTAGTCAGACCCGACTAAGAAGAATTTTTTGCCTTTATTTTCTAGCAGCCAGTCAACTGCTGGTTCGATTTGTTGGTTCGGCGCCGCCCCCGTATAAAAGATGTTCTTGGAACACTCTTGACCCTCGTATTGTACGGGATACCAGAGCATATGATTTTTTTCTTCAAATACTGGCAATACTGCTTTGCGACTGGCGGAAGTCCAGCAGCCGAAGACTGTGACAACTTTATCTTGGTCGATCAATTTTTTGGCTTTTTCTGCAAAAGTCGGCCAGTCTGAGTTGCCATCTTCTATGACTGCTTCGATTTGTTTTCCGAGGACGCCGCCAGCTTTATTAATTTCTTCGATCGCTAATTGTTCGGCATCGACAACGCTTTTTTCGCTGATTGACATTGTGCCGCTCAAGGAATGCAAAATTCCTACTTTGATCGTGTTTCCGCCCCCGGCTGCTGCTGGTGTAGTTCCTGTTGATGTGGGAGAAGCGGCTGGAGTTGCTGTTGGAGTGGGAGTTCTACAAGCTTTGAGAAATAAACTTGATGTCAGGGTAGCAGAACTGTATAAAATAAATTTCCGCCGATCGAATCGCTTTGTCATTTTTTCTTGTTACTCTTCAATAGATGAGTCAGATGATTGAGAATAATAACACATAGCGACTTGATATTAAGACTCCCTCAATCAGAGAGTTGTATTTTTGGATACAAAATTTATTGTTAAGTAAATTAAAGTTTAAGGACAATTTTCGACAATTTAAAGTACAGTCTCTCAAAACGCGCGGCGATCGCACTGTGCTTTGAGTACGATCGGACTTGTGTAAATCACCCTGATTGTCGAATAACAAATTATTTGTCGCTTTTAAAAATTAATGCCGTATCACTCCGAGGATCTGAAGTCCTTGCTAGATATGGATTGTAGCATTTTTTACCCAAAAAGTACAGCAGTGACTTTAACACGCTCGTTGTCGCTATTTAAACTTTTCACAAATTCTGTGTTGGTTCTTAAAAAACGGGGCTGGCAAAAATTTGGGCAGCGTCTAACCAATTAAGCATCGTTTTTTGAAAAAACAGCTTAGAAGGTTGATTATAAAATCAAACTGCTCTAGAGGCGTGCTCGCGATACGGAATTGTACCCGATCGATCCATCTCCGTTAAGGCGATCGCTGCCTTGAAAACCGTTGCAGGACACACAGACGCTTTTTTGGCGCGATCGCACCCTCGATCGAGTGTCCGAAAACATCCCCATCACCTACGTTCCCACTCGCCATACAATTTTCCCATACAATTGTCCTAAATTTTTGCCTCGCCTGGGCCGAAAGTCTCAACGCCGATCGCATTTGCATTTGCCTCAACGCTTTAGATTATTCCGGCTATCGGGACTGTCGCCCCGATTATATTCAAGCCATGAAAGAAGTATTTCAGCTAGGGACAAAACAAGGGAGAGAAGGCGAGGCAATTTCTATCTCAACACCGCTGATTGAGCTAAAAAAGACAGAAATCATTAAATTAGGAAATAATTGGGAGTGCGTTGGGAAAAAACTTGATCTTGTGACGCCTACAGTGAAGTTACTTGTGGCGTTTGCGATTCATGTCAGTTACCGCAGGCAGCGTTTAAGGAGTTAGGTTTACAATATCCGCTGCCTTACGCTCCCAACCCGAACACCGATCGATAAAAATTTTCTTAAAGATTTTTTCCGCACATAATTTTAACCAATAGATAATCTCTTTTAATCAAAGCTTATTCCAAATAGCTTATAATAGTCATGCAATTTTCAACTGCCACTAAAACTCCTAAAAATTATGAAAAGGCGGCATTTTCTTGGGTTCTCCCTATTGTTTGTAGCAAGCTGTTCTACAACAGTAAATCAATCTAATCGCAGTTTTTCCAATTTGCCCGACAGTGAACCAGAAACCCTTGAATTTGCCGTAACTGATATTCAGGGAGCAGAAGATTTGCAACAAAATTATCAAACCTTTCGGACTGTTCTTGGGGAAGTTTTGGAGAAAAAAATTGAATTTTTCCCAGTAGACAACTATATAGCAGCAGCCGTAGCTCTCCAGTCGGGTCAGCTAAAATTAGCTCTAACAGGACCATCTGAATATGTGATTGTGCGGGCCCGGACAAATGCTGTTCCCATCATTGCCATCACCCGCCCCGACTATCACTCAATTATTCTTGTTCCTGCCAAGAGCGAGATTAAATCAGCAGCACAATTGAAAGGAAAAACAATAGCTATGTGGGAAATAGGTTCAACGGGCGGTCATCTAGGGCCTACTAAAATTCTACTCGAAGCTGGCTTAAATCCCCAATCCGACTTCAAAATTTCAATGTTGGGGAAAAAGGGTTTGCAGGCTCTTAAAAAAAACCAAGTTGATGCCTTAGCAATTGGTTTTAATAGATACAAAGATTCACTCGAAAGAGACGGTTTATCGGCAAGTAATTTTCGGATTATTGCCACAGGGCAACCCTTACCTAGTGACTTGTTTGTTGCTAGTAGCAATCTGCCTAATACCCTGGTTAAAAAAATGCGCGATCGCCTGGTAAAAAATCAAGATCGACTGATTGAAGCGCTTTTGGTCGGCAAATTTAATGCCAAGTATAAAGGAGCTAAAATGATGCCAGCAAACGACAGTGATTATAACATGATTCGCGAAGTTTATCAAGCTATTGGTCAGGGAAATGTCTTTTAAGGTTAAATTTTATCTAACGCCTAGTTTGTAGGGCTTTAGCCCTTAATCCATAAACTATAGGGAATATTGCCCCTACTACAAATAAGAGACTTTATTTATGTGCATTTACTAAATACACTTGTTAAAATTTAGATCGGGTTGCCAGTATGCAGAAATTTGAACAGGGAGAAAATGGAGCTGTGATGTTCAAAAACCTTATCCTCAATAGACGAAAAAATAATGTTGCTGTCACTGAAGGATCTCGCGACATCAAAAATCCTCTCAAAAAAACTCCCTTGACTGCAATTAACCGCTTCATTTCTCGCTTAAGCATTGCCAAAAAAATTACTTATGGCTACTCCGTAGCAATTGGAATAGCCGTACTAGGAACCACAGGGGGAATGATCTATGGAGACTATTACCAAAATCAAGCATTCCAAGCTTTAACCTTCGCCGACGAGCAACAAGATTTGCTCAGGGATTTAGAATATTCCGTGCAAGCAGTGCAGTCACATCCCAAACGGCTAATCTCTGTATTGGGAGATTCAATCTGGTTTGAATATGAAACTGCTAAGTTCTTGAAAGATGTGGATGCAGTCAAAAAAAATATTGCAGAACTAGCTTTATTTACGGAAGAACATTCCACAGAATTAGCAGTAAATTCTGCTGACTTAAAGGAACTGTTAAATGGTTACACAACTGCGACCGATTCGTATTCTCAATTGCTCAAATCTTTTTGGCAAGAAATAGATACCTCCTCACTAAAACCAGAGGAAGTTAAAGAGGCACAGCAGCAAGTATTGGATTTAATCAGAGGGGATAAAGCAGTTAATCTCGATGTGAAGTTCGATCGGCTTTCAGAGAGTTTGAGCTTGATGACAGAAGTAGCTAAGGCACAGCAGAAACAAGCATACATTAACTTTAATAAAGCTGAGAATTTGCGAGAGCAAATCATCGTAGTGAGTATGTTAGTGTCAGTCGCGATCGCTATTTTTCTAGCCATCTGTACCAGCCGCGCGATCGCCCTTCCTCTCCAAGCGGCAACCACCGTAGCTAAAACTATTACTCAACAAGCAAATTTTGATTTGCAAGTACCTGTCACCACAGAAGATGAAGTGGGAACCTTAGCCAAATCCATCAATCAATTAGTTGAATGGGTAGCAGAATACACCCATGAATTAGAACAGGCTCGCCAAACTTTAGAAGAGCGAGTCGAAGAAAGAACAGAAGAACTTACAGCAGCACTTTACCAACTAAAGCACACTCAAACCCAGTTAATTCAAACCGAAAAAATGTCCAGCTTAGGGCAGATGGTGGCAGGCGTAGCCCATGAAATAAACAACCCTATTAACTTTATTTACGGCAACCTAGAATACGCCAACCAGTATATTATAGATTTGCTGAATTTACTTCGTCTCTATCAGCAAGAATACCCACAACCCACAGAGGCGATCGCAGAAAAAATCGCAGAGATAGAACTAGAATTTCTCACAGAGGATTTACTAAAACTGCTTGAATCTATGAAAATAGGTTCAGAACGCATCCGGCAAATAGTTTTGTCTTTGCGAAACTTCTCTCGTTTAGATGAAGCTCAAATGAAATTAGTTGATATCCATGAAGGCATTGACAACACACTATTGATTTTGAACAGTCGCCTCAAGCAGGGAATTGAAGTGGTCAAAAACTATGGACAATTGCCCGAAATAGAGTGTTATCCAGCGCAGCTAAATCAAGTATTTATGAATATCATAGTAAATGCGATAGATGCACTAGAAGAGTCATGGGGTAACTCTAAAAAAGGGAAAAATCCTCAGATTTTAATTCAGACGCAAAAGTTGGACAGCAGCCAAATTTTGGTGCGAATTTGCGATAACGGCCCTGGCATTTCACCCGCAATTCAAAGTAAGTTATTTGACCCATTTTTCACAACTAAAGAACCAGGAAAAGGCACGGGTATTGGCCTGGCAATTTGCTACCAGATTGTGGAAAAACATCGGGGAAAAATAAAGATAATTTCATCTTTGGGAGGTGGAGCAGAGTTTGCGATCGCACTCCCCGCCTCCTCTCAAACTTTAAGCTAGATATTGTCTATTATGAGGACATTAATGTGTTAACGACGACACATAATTTGTTATTTGATATATGGAGAATAGCGGACTCGAACCGCTGGCCTCTGCGGTGCGATCGCAGCGCTCTACCAACTGAGCTAATTCCCCTGATTGAGTTTTAATTTAGCATTTTAGATGCGGGATTGCCGAATCTAAAAGGCTTACAGGTCTTGCTTGCTCTTAAGTTAGCAGACCGTCACTTAGACTAGCACGTAATTGCCAAAAACGTCAAGTGTTTCGCGCAGCCGGCTCAGTGGGGGCGATCGAGCAAAGTTGGGCCACTCTGTCCAACTCTAAATCGGCAAAATAGTCCACCGTCCAATTAGCTTGGCGCTGGATCATGTGAAACGGGTAAGTGTGAGTCACCCCCGCTACCTGAATCCCGGCTTTTTTCGCCGCTTCAATCCCCGCAAAAGTATTTTCAACGGCCAAACACTCGATCGGTTGCAGGTTAAAGTGGGGATATTTCTGGTTGAAAAGTTCCACAGCCAAGAGATAGCCGTCGGGCGCTGGTTTGCTAGCCGTCAAGTCGTCGCCTGCGACAATTAACTCAAAGTTTGCTGCCAAACCTGCCCGATCTAACACCAATTCTATATCCGATCGCATTGCCCCGCTAACTACGGCCATTTTCAGTCCGGCGGCCCGAATTTTGTCAATAAATTCTGCCAAACCCGGATAAATCGGCAGTTTCTCCAAAGTATCTATTTGAGCTTTGTAAGCTTCGGCCTTGCGCCGCCGCAGCCGGTCGAGGTACGTTTCTGTCACATATCGTCCCCGGCGCTCGAGGAGTGCGGTAATGCAAGCGCGATCGCTTTTTCCCAAACAAATTTCTCGAAACTCCCCACGTTTGAGCTGGAGATTTTCATCGAGCATCAATTGATCGATTATTTTCTCGTGAATTGGCTCGTCATTAACAATCACGCCATTAAAATCAAATAAAACTGCTTTTAGAGTCATTAGAAGAGAGAAGAAAGAAGTTCGGCAACGAGCAATGTACAAGATGTAACGGATGTCAGGAAGAAGAAAAAAAGAATTTATACTAATTATTAAAAGTAAGGTGACACATAAATTGTACGCGAGCATCTGTAGGGAGACGGCAATGCTGTTTCCTTACCGTCCGCTGCGACTTTTAATAATTGGTATAAGATTTGAGGATTGTAGCAACACTTTTTAACATTGGTATTAATAACAATAAATCAAGCGGGAGCTGGAATGCCCGGTAAATCGCCATCAAAATCAGGAGTTCGATCGCCCAAATTCCACCCCCTCGCCAGCGGCACCTGTTCCAAATCTTCCCCCGGCAAAGGTTTCACGCCCTGCGTCACCTGATGCACCCACCAGTGTTCGTGAGTTTGCACCGCCGCGAATCCAGCAGCCCCCGCCCAAGCATCGATGCAGCCAGCGGCGTAAGACTTAATATAAGGCTCTTCAAACATATCAGTCAGCCACTCTGTCTGCCGCAAAGTTTTTTGATTGCCATCCAAAATTGCCACTTGTCCCCCAACCTTCAGCAGTCGGAAGCTTTCTCGCAAAATTGCCCGCGATACAGCAGGCGGCGTCTCGTGAAACAGCAAGGAAGCTGCGACTAAATCAAAGCTAGCGTCAGGAAAAGCAACGCTTTCGGCATTTCCGTGCAACCATTGGATATTTAAGCCGGCTTTTTGGGCTTTCATTTCGGCAACTACCAGCATATAAGGCGACAAGTCCAAGCCGACAACTTCCGCTTCGGGAAAAGCTTGCTTGAGCATGAGGGTTGTCGAACCGGTGCCGCATCCCAAATCGATGATTCGGCGCGGTTTCACCCGCACCGCGTCAATTAAGCCTTGCCTGACGACTGTTTCGTGGGGAGGCAAAAGATATTGGGTAATTGGATCGTAGGAAACGGCGGCACTGGGGCTGAGGTAGCCACCTTTAATGCCGTGAAAGTTTTGGCTGCTGTAATATTCGGGATAAACTAAGTTGGGTTGTCGGTAGCGATCGCCCGCTGTTTCCCAATCGATACCTTCGTAGAGTCGTTTCAGTGCTTCTTCGTCGATCGCCAGTCGAATCAGGGGCGACAAAAAGCGATCGAAAATTGTATCCTTGCCAACAGCCATAAAACTCCTTTAACAAAAACTCTTCTAATTTTAGCCAACGGGCGTAAATTTAGCATTAATTAAAACTGTTGAGCTCTTCTTCCCTTTTCCCTCTATCCCTTACCTGCGTTACAGCGTTACAAAATCTGCGGGCTTCCTTTCCCATTTCCTGCTTGTACGATTTTAAAAAAGGCAACTGTAGACAAGCTATAAACTCTTATTTTATCAGTCCTTCCCCCATCTAAAATCTAAAATCTAAAATCTAAAATCTAAAATCTAAAATCTAAAATCTAAAATCTAAAATCTAAAATCTAAAATGGTATTACTTCCCGTTACTAATAGGAATTTTTACCAAAAACTGCGTGCCGCCGCCCGGAGGTTTAGAAATTTCGATGCTGCCGCCGTGTCCGTCCACTACAATTTTGTAGCTAATTGCTAACCCCAAACCTGTGCCTTTTCCCACGGGTTTGGTAGTAAAAAATGGGTTATAAATTTGGTCTTTAACGCTGTCGGGAATGCCGGGGCCGTTGTCGGCGATCGCCACTTTCAGAAATTTTCCGCCATTTTCGCGAACTACGCCCGTGGAAATTGTAATAATTTTATCCAGGCGATCGATCTCGTTCAAGGCATCGATCGCATTGCTCAGCAAGTTCATAAACACCTGATTGAGCTGAGAGGGATAGCACTCGACTGAAGGCACTTTGCCGTATTTCTTGACTATATAAATTCTATTTTTGAGGCGGTTGGAGAGCAACAGCAAGGTATTTTCGATACCTTCGTGAATGTCCGCCAGCTTTTTGTCAGATTCATCGAGGCGAGAAAAGTTACGCAAAGAAAGAACTATGCTGCGAATGCGTTCGGTTCCTATTTTCATAGAATCCAATATATGCGGCAAATCTTCCTGGATAAATTCCAACTCGATTTCTTCGCTAAAATCTGCGATTTCCTGGGGTACCTCTGGGAATGTTTGTTTGTATAAATTCACCAACTCTAATAAATCTTTTGTATATTTGCTGGTGTGAGGCAAATTAGCCGAAATGAAGTTAACCGGGTTGTTGATTTCGTGCGCTATCCCGGCCACCATTTGACCGAGGGATGACATTTTTTCGCTCTGCACTAAATGAGTTTGAGTTTTTTTTAGTTCATTTAAAGCACTATTTAGCAATTTTACTTGGTTTTGGGTTTGACTGTAAAGGTGAGCTTGAGTAATTGCGATCGCCAATTGGTCTGCCACAGCTTTTAACAGTTGGATTTCCTCCCCGCTCCACAGCCAATTAATAGCGTGGCTGCAAATTAAATAACCCTGCGGCTGGTTTTGAGTCTGGACAGGCACGGCTAAATAGCTATTAGCTTTAAGTTCGATATGTTGAGCTTCACCCTCAGCCAAAGTGTCCCTCGAAAAAATAATTGGATCGCCTTGACCGCTCCGCAATAACACATTTCCGACAAAGTAAGGCTCAAACTTTATAGGTTGTGTCGAACCATCAGAAGGGCAACATTCCCACAGGATTTGTAACATTTTTTCTTGTGGTTTGTACCAACCAAAAGCCGCCCGTTCTAAATGCAGCAAACTTACTATTTCTTCGACTGTACTTTGCACGATCTGGTCTAATTCTAGGGAAGCGCGAATGCGTCCGGCAATCCGGTTGAGCATGGCTTCTCGCTCCGCTTGAGCGCGATTGTTTTCAGAAGAGTAAATTAGCCAAATTGCTGCTAGCATTGCCGGGCCGAGCAGTCCGGCTACTACGGATGTCAGCAAATTTAATGCTTGCAGTTGGGATTCAATATTTTCGCGGGGAATTACTAAAGCCATCGACCAGTTAACTTCCTTGAGGGGAGCATAGGCTACATACACCCATTTGTTATCTATTTTTACCAGTTCAATGTTCGTCTGGCGGTCGATCATCTGCCGCGCAATTGTGGAGAGTGCGGGGTCTTGTGACTGTAAAAAGCTTGGTGTCTCCTGGTCGATATTTCCGATTAAATTATTGTTGGGATGAACAATTGGCACTCCTTGCGAATTGAGCGCAAAAGCATAACTGTCGGAACCGTACAGCAAGCTGTTAGCGACAGATGTTACTCGGTCTAATTTAATGCTGCCTGAGAGGACTCCAATTACTTTATTGGGAGCGGGAGGCAAGGCCCAAATAGGAGCTGAAATGACGATCGTCGAAACTTTTGTACTGCGACCGATTAGCGGGTCTGAAACGTTGAGCTGCCCGGCCATTGCTTTTTTAAAGTGTTGGCGGTCTTTGCTGTTCGCGTGGTTGCCTAAAGTGTTAATAAATGAGCCGTCGGGTTGAGTTAATGACAGGACGAAATACTCTTTTAATCTGTATATTTCTCCTTGTAACCGGGGTTCGACTAATTTCCAATTGAGAGTGCCAACCGTAGGATCGTAAGCAATGGTTTCTATTTCTGCTTTGCGGCTGCTAAGCCAGCGGTCGATTTCGTCAGTGCCTTTTTCTAGTTTTAATAGGGCTATTTCCTTTAAATTGTCGAGGATTAGTCCGCGCACAAAAAAATAGCTGATGCAAGCAGTTGTGCTAATGGTTAAAGCGGTGGTGCCAAGAATTAGCAGGGTCAGCAAATGGCGGCGCTGCCGTCTGTGTTGCCAAAGACTCTGCGCTTGCTGCCACCGCGATTGAGCAGAATTGCTGATGTTTTCCCAAAAGCGGCGCAGGTTTTTTGTTTGGTGCGGCAGCGCAGACACAGATCCGGCTTGATTTGCTGGGTTTTGCATCATCAAATGTTCTCTCCGAATCAAATTCATCAAACAGTATTGGTCATTCGGCAGAATTAATATCAGCCAAGTCGTAAGACCAGTTCCAGAAAATAATGCAACTGTAGACCGGTGCTGCCAACCCTGGTGGTCATCAGTCATTTCCAATCTAAAATCTCACATCTAAAATCTCAAATGGTATGACTTGCATTCCTGACTGCAAACAATTTTTCTTATGGTTGGGCGCTAGCATTCTATTTTTGCATCAATTTTATATTTCGACCTTCGGTTTACATACTTGAGGTTTTTGCTTTACGATATCTTTAACGTCTATCTCGTTTGTATAACAAAATAATTGTAAATAACACAGAGAAAACACGGAGTTTTTTAAATTAGCAATGTATTCTAACTTAAGGGTAAATACTTATTGACAATAATACCAATCTGCGCTATAAGTTCAAGGGGAAATTTTTTCGTCTAAAGCTTTTTTTGCCAAGCGGGTTGCATAAACGGTGAGGGCGATCGTTGCTAGCAAACCAATGCCGTAGAGAGCCCACTCAGCAGCAGTGCGCGATCGCCCGCTAGATCCGAGTGCAGCCAAACTCCCGGCCAGGGAACCGATATAAACATACATGACAGTTCCCGGAATCATGCCGATCCAAGATGCGAAAAAATAGTCTTTTAGAGATACCTGCGTGACTCCAAAAGCATAGTTAAGCAAATTAAACGGAAAAATGGGAGAAAGCCGCGTCAGCAGCACAATTTTCCATCCTTCAGAGGCAACTGCGGAGTCGATCGCCTGAAATTTTTGATTGCCCTCTATCTGTTTGGAAACCCAGTCGCGAGTTAAATACCGCCCTACCAAAAAAGCGCAAGTTGCGCCTAAAACTGAGGCGATGGAAACACAAACCGAACCGCCAACGACTCCGAACAAAACGCCAGAACCGAGAGTCAGCAAAGAACCGGGGATAAATAGAACCGTTGCGACAATGTAAATTAGAATAAAAGCTGCCGGGCCCCAAGGGCCGAGACTGGCGATCGACTCCAAGGCATTTTTCAGAATTCCTTGGAAGTTAAAAAACTTTGCCGCCACAATCAAAGCCACAGCTAAACCAATCCCTAAAATCAGCTTCCACCTATTTGATGGCGGTGGATTTTCATCGGGCGATCGCGAATCATTCATTACCTAAACTCCCCACTCATTCATTGCATACACCGTAGCATACACCGTAAGGTTTCTAGTTGCGCTTTAGCAGTGCAAAACTCTGTAATAAAGCACAACTTTTACCTTCAATTAAATCAAAGTACCGCCGCAGCTTGAACCGCAACCCGCCGTACAGCCGTAACAATAAGCCGCAGTTTGTACCTCTTGAATCACATCTAAACTGCCAGATTCGAGCAACTTAGCAACAGTTATCTTTTCTCCGCTGCCAGTTTTTGCCGGCAGATTTTCCATCTGATTAAAATCGCAGTCGTAGACATTGCCCAAATAGTCGATCGACAATTCGTTACGGCACATTAAATGTTCCACAGTACCGGGATTAAAATTATCCTCCAAAAACCCCAGATAAGGCTTGTGAAGTTTCTTATGTTCCAAATGAAACTTAGTCCGTCCCACCGGCAAATTAGTAATCGCGAACAATTGATTAAAACAAATCCCAAAATGTTCCGCTAAATAAACCTTGTAATCTTGCTCTAACTTGCCTTGTTCCGGTGTTAGCGAAAACTTGTCTGTTGCCGGCACTTGTGGATTGTACACCAAATCCAGAGTTAAATTTGGGTTTTTTCCGTATCCCAACTGATTTAGCTTTTGCAGCGCCCGAATCGAACTGTCAAAAACACCGCTGCCCCGCATTTTGTCCACATTGTCAGCTTGGTAGCAAGGAAGCGACGCCACAATTCTGAGTTGCTGCTGCGCGCAATATTCGGGAATATCTTCAAAACCTTTTTCAAAGTAAATCGTCAAATTAGAACGAACAATGACCTCTTTACCTGCCGCCCTGGCAGCTTCCGCTAGCGGTTTAAAACCGTAAAGCATTTCGGGAGCACCGCCGGTGAGGTCAACAGTTTGAATTTGAGGAAAGCGGCGAATGATTTCAATTAATTGGTCGCAAATTTCCGGCGAAAGTTCTTCTGTTCGTTTCGGGCTAGCTTCTACGTGGCAGTGAGTGCAAGCGAGGTTGCAGCGTTTGCCGAGATTAATTTGTAAAACTGCAATCTGCTTTTTAGTTAAAGCTGAGTGAAGTTTGTTTTTGAAAGGCGTGACTGCTGTCTGAATCATGTGCTAACCTTTTGGTCTGTGCTCGCAACGAATGTAGAGGTGTTCCGGCGGAACGCCTCTCATAATTTAGCACTAATTCTAATAGTTATGGACGCATCAAAACCTAAGAAACCGGGTTTTTTGGCGTTTTGGCGGGTTGCAGTGCGTCTTCTGGGCAAAAAACCCGGTTTCTGGCCACCCGTGCCTGTAGGACTATAGCAATTTTAAATGAGTCGTAAATTTTTTACTCCACCCCAACCCTCCCCGAACCCGCTCTGAGTCCGTAAGAAATTCACAAATGATTTAGAATTGCTATATTAATCTTACTTTAGAGAGTCAACTAATGTTTCAACTCGTGCTTTAATTTCATCTCGAACGCGGTGAAAAGTTTCGATGGGTTGTCCGTCGGGATCGTCGAGTTGCCAATCTTCAAACACTTCTCGCAATACCCACGCTTCGGGTAAATTCACGCCGCAGCCGCAGAGAGAAATTACGGCATCGTAGTCTTCTGCATTGAATTCGTTCAATGGGTTGGATGTTTGATCGGTGATGTCGATGCCGATTTCTGACATGACTTGAATTGCTGTCGGATGAACTCTGCTTGATTCTAACCCGGAACTGGTGACTGCAATCTTGCCGGCTCCGATGGTTTTAGCAAATCCTTCTGCCATTTGCGATCGGCAGGAGTTTCTTTTGCAAACAAACATTACTTTTTTCATGGTTTTTGTTGGTTATTGCTTGTCGGAAAATTGTATGACTAGGCTAGACAGACTCGGGCGTATTGCGTCTAAAAAATCGCTTCTCAAACCACAGTGCAAGGTTAACTAAACTAATCAGCACAGGAACTTCTACTAAGGGCCCAATCACCGCAGCAAAGGCAGCACCGGAGTTAATACCAAACACGGCAATCGTGACAGCAATGGCTAATTCAAAGTTATTGCTAGCAGCAGTGAAAGCTAAACTTGCTGATTTCGCATAGTCAGCTTTTATTTTCCATGCCATGTAGAAAGTTTCTAAGAACATTAGCACAAAGTAGAGCAGCAACGGAATCGCTATCCGCACCACATCCCTGGGAATCTGAACAATTAAATTTCCCTTTAAGCTAAACATGACTACGATGGTAAACAAAAGGGAAATCAGTGTAAGCGGACTGATTTTAGGAACGAACTCACTGTGATACCAGCGCTTTCCTTTGGCTTTGATTAACGCGGTGCGAGTTAAAAATCCTGCCAGAAATGGAATCCCTAAATAAATTAAAACAGTTTGAGCAATGTCTCCAATTCCTATGTTAACAACGCTGCCTTTTAAGCCAAATAATGGCGGTAAAACTGTGAGAAAAAACCAGGCATAAACGCTGTAAAATAAAACTTGAAAAATACTGTTGAATGCCACAAGTCCGGCTGTATATTCAGTATCTCCTTTGGCTAACTCGCTCCAGACAATTACCATCGCAATACAGGGGGCTATTCCAATCATAATCAAGCCGGCCATATATTCAGGGTAATCATGTAGAAAAGTGATGGCTAACAGAAACATTAAAATCGGGCCGATTACCCAGTTTTGCAATAACGAGAGACCGAGAATCCTAGGATTGCGAAATATATCCCCTAACTCTTCATATCGCACCTTGGCAAGGGGTGGATACATCATCAGAATTAAGCCAATGGCAATCGGGACATTCGTTGTTCCCACTTGAAATTGGTTGATAAATCCTTCGATACCTGGGATGAAAACTCCCAAGGCAACGCCGATGACCATTGCCAGAAAAATCCATAAGGTTAGGTAACGGTCTAAAAAGGAAAGTTTCTTTAAAATGGTTGAAGTTTTCATCAGTTATTTTGGATACCTCCTAGGGAAAGGCCAACTTTAGATACTCTTAGCAGAGTTAACCTCAAGGGCGCGATTTGCTAGGGCGATCGCCTCTTTAGCGGCTTGTTCCTTGCGTTCGCTGTAGCGATCGGTCAAATAGTCGGTTTGCTCCCGCAACAGCAAGGTAAATTTGTACAGTTCCTCCATTACGTCGATCGCGCGATCGCGGTAAGGCGAATCCTTCATCGTCCCATCTTCATTAAACTCCTGATAAGCCTTAGCAACCGAAGACTGATTCGGAATCGTAAACATCCGCATCCAGCGGCCCAAAATTCTCAAAGTATTGACAGCATTAAAAGACTGCGAACCGCCGCTGACTTGCATCACCGCCAAAGTTCGGCCTTGAGTCGGTCTGACAGCCCCAATACTTAAAGGAATCCAGTCAATTTGATTTTTCATAATGCCGGTAATATTGCCGTGCATTTCTGGACTAGACCACACTTGACCCTCCGACCACAGGCTTAATTCCCGCAACTCTTGAACCTTCGGATGAGTATCGGGAACGCTGCCGTAAATCGGCAATTCTAGAGGATTAAAAAACCTAACTTCTGCACCGAAATCCTCAATAATTCTCGCCGCTTCTTCCGCCAACAAGCGGCTGTAAGAACGCTCTCTTAAAGAGCCGTATAAAAAGAGAATTCGGGGTTTGTGAGTAAATTCGTTCATGATATTCTATCAATTGGAATAGGGAAGACAACGAGGGTCTCGCAGCGAGGCAGTTTCTGGTTTTCGGGTAAACCAAAATGCTGTTCGCTTGCAGACTTCTACTAACATTAACATCACTGGAACCTCAATTAAAACACCAACAACTGTGGCCAAGGCTGCACCTGAGTTTAAGCCAAACAGCATCACAGCCGTAGCAATCGCTACCTCAAAATGATTGCTGGCCCCAATCAGGGCGGCCGGTGCTGAATCTTCGTAGCACAAGTTTAGTTTTAAAGCTGCTACATAAGAAATCATGAAAATGAAGTTTGTCTGGATAAACAGAGGCACAGCAATTAAAAGAATGTGCACGGGATTGTTAACAATCAACTCTCCTTTGAAGGCAAACAAAAGAATTAGCGTAATCAAAAGGGCAGCCGTAGCAACTGGACTCAGATATTGCATAAACTCTCGTTCAAACCATTCTCGCCCTTTATGTTTGAAAATCCAGAAACGGCTATACATTCCGGCGACTAAGGGCAAACCGACATAAATTAATACAGACAATACTATTGTCTGCCAAGGAACAACTAAATCATTTGCTGCTAACAGCCATCTGCCTAGTGGTGCATATAAAAACAGCATGGCTAGGGAATTAACGGCCACCATAACGAGAGTATGTCCTTGATTTCCGTAGGACAGATATCCCCACATTAAAACCATCGCAGTACAAGGGGCAATTCCTAATAATATTGTCCCGGCAATGTAGGAACTAGCGATGGAGACTTCACTGCCACGAATTATTTCTGTGCCGGTAATGAGGGGGCGAAATAGCCAACCCAAGAAAAACTGAGAAAATGCTACCATTGTCAATGGTTTGATGAGCCAGTTAACGACTAATGTTAAGATCACTGGTTTGGGCGATCGCGCTGCATTAGCCGCCTGGGTAAAGTCAATTTTTACCATGATGGGATACATCATAAAAAATAGACAAATGGCAATAGGAATTGACACCTGATAAAAGCTGAGAGCATCAAGGCTGACGGCGACGCTGGGGAATAGTCTACCGAGAATAATACCGCCTAAAATGCAAAGAAATACCCAAAGGGTGAGGTATCTTTCAAAAAAACTGAGCTTGCTTCCTGCTTGGACAGGTGAGTTAGTTGCTTGAGGATGGTTCATTTAGTTAACTGGTAAGTGAAACTTTATGAGAAAAGATTAAAATTTTGCCTGCTGTCGCAATAACTCGCCAACAGTCAAGTCAAGCTGAGCTTGGCCACCAAAAACTGTGCCCACCTTCCCATTGTAGAAGTGCTGATAAATTAGTTGATAGCCTTCTTTTGGTAAAGGAATATAACCCACAGAACTAACTAAGGTCGGAGCTTTCTTCATGTAGAATTCTACAAAGTTGCGTAGTTCTACTTTATTTTGAGCAGAATTGTAGTTGACATAGATAAATAGAGGTCGTGCCAGGGGCTGATACTGAGCTTTTTCTACAGTTTCGCGGGTTGGCAACACTGCTCCTTTGCCTCTGTCAATACCTACAGCTTTCAATTGACTTTGGTTGTCTTCGTAATAGGACAATCCAAAGTAACCTAAAGCATTTTCGTCTTTAATAACTCCTTGCACTAAAACTGTGTCATCTTCACTAGCTGTATAGTCGGTACGGCTGGCTTTCGCAGTACCTACTGTTGCCTCTGTGAAGTAGTCAAATGTACCGGAATCTTTGCCTGCACCGTAAAGGGTTATAGGTTGATTTGGCCAATTAGGTCGAATCTGATTCCAGCGGGTAATTTTTCCTTGGGCGGCGGGTTCCCAAAGTTTTTTTAGTTCGGCTACTGTGATGTCTTTTGCCCAGCTATTTTTGGGATTGACTACTACTGTGAGCGCGTCAAATGCGACAGGTAATTCGTAGTAGCGGATGCCTGCTTTGTTGCAGGCTTCCATTTCCCCGGGGCTGATGGGTCGCGAGGCGTTGCTGATGTCAGTTTCGCCAGCACAAAACTTTCTAAATCCTCCACCAGTACCGGAGAATTCAACAGTAATTGATGCTTTTTTGGGATTGGTATTTTGATATTCTTTGGCGATCGCATCTGTAATTGGATACACAGTGCTGGAACCGTCAATTTTAATGCTTTGCGACTCTTGCGACTGGACTTGAGTGCAGGAGTTGAGGAGCCCGATCGCACCTACGGTCAAAGCAATTATACTTAGTGCGGAAACCTTGGGCTTTTCTGCTGGGTTCATTGACCTCACCCAATGCCATAACTAAGGGGTACACTGAAATCATATCAATAAAATTTGATATGTCAAGTATGATGGAAGACAAACAGGAAATTAACATACTAAGAAATATTGATGGGTTAATCTGCGTCAGAACAGGGGCGCGCCGGCAGGATCTGGCTGAAGCGGCGGTATTCGGCGAGGTACTGTTCGAGCGCGACAAACTGAGCTAAATTGAGGCTGTAGTAAATCCAGCGGCCTTCTTGGCGGCTGCGGACTAAAGCTGCATCCCTCAAGGCTTTGAGGTGAAAAGAGAGTTTAGACTGATGGACAGAAAGTCGATCGCACAATTCGCAAACGCACAACTCCTGTTCCCGCAGCAACTCCAAAATCTGAAGCCGCAGGGGGTCAGAAAGAGCGTGAAAGCCAGCAGCAATCAATTTATCTGCAACAGGTGGCGCGATCGTAGAATTTTTAACCATAAATTACCCTTACAATTTTATTCAAAAACTCCCGGCGCGATTTCTTGTTTTTACCGTTCGATTTCATCAGGTTATCCTTTGATGGCCCCAAATCAACTGCGAACTCTTTCTCTTTTAGGACTAGATTAATTCTCTTACCTATGCAGCACCCAGTAAGCGCCGCCGCTGATTACCGCAGCAATTGGCAAGGTCAAAATCCATGATAGTAGAATCTGATAGAAAACGCGCACATTAGCTTTTTTTGAAATCAATCCGACACCAAATATGGAACCTACCGAAACATGGGTAGTAGAAACTGGAAGTCCATAACGACTGGCAGCAATAACTAAAAATCCCGTCACTAAGTTTGCCACCAGCCCTTGACCGGTATTCATTGCTGTCAGCTTTTTGCTCATTGTTTCGGCCACTTTTTGAGCGTTCAATAAACCGCCGAGTGCCATTCCCAACGCTACTGCTAAACTTCCCCACTGAACTGATATTGATTGACCGACTAACATGAGCGAAACAATTTTCGGAGTATCGTTCAATCCTCTGGCAAAACTGACGATTCCCGCACTAATAAAATGGCAAACGTCAACTAACTTTTGGCTGGGAATTTCTAAGAAATTTCCCTGGTATCTTTGCGTGCATTTTTCTAGAGAATCGACCGCGACATCAGCGGTTGTGATGCACTTCAGTATGTTAGTTGCATCGGGCTGGGGAATGGGAATAATCTGTTGAATTTGACCAGCGCAAATACACCATTCTTTCTCGATTCCTAAATAAACTCGCAGGTAGCGAGACAGGGCATAAATTAAAGCTGCTAATGGAATCGCAATCATGGGAGTCAGCAACAAAGGCATTAGAAAAGAGTTCTGCAAAGCTGTAAAATTAACTTCAGTAGCAATTGCTACTAAACCTGCACCGACAAGAGCACCTGTAAGACCGTGAGTTGTGGAAATAGGGAATCCAGTTAAGGTAGCAAGAATAACGGTTAAACCCGCAGCGGTCGCGACTGCCAAATGAAAATCTTGGGCATTGGCGATATAGTCGGGAACTAGCCCTTTTCCCGAAAAGCTTTTTACCAGCGTTTCTGCTAAAAAAATAGAAAAGACTGAACCTGCAAAAGTTGCGATCGTCGCCCAACCAATTGCTGTTTTATAGTTCGTCGTCTGACTGCCAAACAGTGTTGCCACGCCTTTAAAATTATCATTAGCACCATTGCAGTATGCTAAAAAAAACGTGGCGATAAATAGCCCAATAAGTAACATTATATTTTTCAGAATAAGTGTGGTTTATTTAAAACTGTTTTTGACCGGGGCCCCTACAGCACCGAATTGGATTTTATAGACACAGTTACATCTAATAAAATAATTAAAATATTAAGATTTATTTTGGAGCTAGGCGAGCGATCGCGTCTTAATTTCGCGCAACACGGGTGCGATATTGAACGATACTTTAATTAAGGCTCGGCGATCGCGGACGGTACGTTCAACCCACCGATTCACTTAGGATTTTGTACCCTTGCCGGCACATCTGTCAGTCCCGCCTTCTGCATCAGCGAAATCACCCCTATAGATAGAATTCCCCCAATAATTGCCCCAACAACTACCAGGATAATAAAGACTTTTTGCAGAGTTTTTTTAGTTGCCGGGTGGTACTGTCTCGGCAAGCCTTCACCTTGCTCGTCAACTTCTTGCTCCAAGGGGTCTAGCGGATTGGATGGATTTGAGTTAAAGGGATTGGGTGCTTGATTCATGGCTAGTTTTGGTTAAAGGATATAAAGAACTATTTTAGCTTGCGATTTGCCGTCGCAGCTTATATAATATATTCTGGTTTTACTCAATCCTCTATAAATTTTATTAATATACCGAGAATTTTACCAACATTATTAATAAAATATTCGCTGGTGTCAATCTCGATCGCAATTCCTTCTAATTTGAAAAATTTCCAAATACTCCCAGTTGTGATCACTCCATAAATTTTCTGAATGTCATTTTCTTGACGCTGGTTAAATATTTGTACTGCGATCGTTTCTGCCATGCACTGTCCTAAGCCGGATTGGATGTTGTCATTTTTGGCTTCAACCAAGGCGATAACAGGGGATTCAATGACTAGCTGTTCCGGCGATCTGCTAATTAGAAAATCGCAATAACCGCTCAAACCCCTCGCCGGGTCTACATTAAATTCTCTGCCGGACAATAAACTCATACGTTGCGGTAGCAGTTTTTTGATCTCAACTAATATTGGCGCGACAATTAGCTCGGAGCGAGCTTTCTCGGAATTAATTTCTAGTGCTAAAGGCAGATTGAATTGCAAAGTTTCTTGCAAAAAACTGCTGGGTACTATTTCGGGAATGTCGGCAAACAAGCCCATCTTGCTCGAAAAGGCGATGCCGAAAGTTGCCTTAATTTGTTCTATGCTAAATTGACTGTAGGGCATTTAACTCCCTCTCTCAAAACAATAATTTTTTCAAACATCGCAGCCGGGGCGGGTCGATCTGATTCTACTACTTAAATTACAGATTTTAGTGAACCCGCCTCTACAAATTGTTACAATTCTGCTTTTGACAGGCGATCGAGAGAAATAGTTGCCGCCTCAGATACTTGAGAATTGCTGTCTTTTTCTAAGTATTTTAAAGCCGAAACGCTCTTAACACTAGGCAAATGGCCCAAAGCTTCAGCCAGCCTCTGGCGGATCAGCCAATCTTCCGACTGAGCAAAATTGAGGATGCGATCGATCGCCCCAAGATCTTTAATTTCCCCCAAAGCCGAAATTGCCGCCTGCTGGATCACCACTTGCTCGCTGTCGAGAGCTTTTAGCAGCACGTCGCGAGCCCGGGGATCTTTGAGATTCCCCAGAGAAACAGCAGCGCTGAAGCGCACCAGCCATTCCGTATCCTCATAAAAAGCGCGCACCAAAGCGTCAAAAGCTCTGATATCTTCGAGATAGCCCAAAGCACCCGCAGCGTCAGCGCGAATGCCGTAATCGGGGTCAGTTTCTAGCAATTTGACTAGAATGGGATAACACTCTGCTGTGGGTTTGACCCCGAGAGCAAACACAGCCATCGATCGCACTTGCAAACTTTCGTCGTTCAACACCTTTTTAATCAAAGGCACCGCCTCTGCTGCAGGCACGTTCCGCAAGTTGGCCAAAGCCACCATTCGATCGGCTGAATTTTCGCTTTCTAACTTGGCGGCAATTTGCTCTAAGCTTAAAGTTGTCATTATGGATAAATCTTGTAGTAAAACTTTACATTCGGGTTATTTTGATTATAGGGGAGTCTCAGGAGAAAAGGAGGCAGTAAAAACCGCCCAAGGATTTGAGATCGGTGAGATAGCGAATTAGTGACACCATTCATCTAAAGCCGAGATTGCGTGGAAATAATAAATTAGAAAGTCTATTATTTAAATCCCAAGCACAGGCGAGGTGTTTCTGCCGTTCCCCAAGGCTTTGCCCGATCGTTAGCCGCCCTCTGACAACCTGCAATCAACTATGCCGTTTTACCACCCGCCCTTTTACTCGTCAGCCTTAGAACAAGCGATCGACCGGTATCCCCTAACTGCCGGGCCAGAAACTTCCTTAGCAGTGGCGATCGCCCTGATGAATCAGTTGCAAAACAGTTGTCCCCTAGTCAAAACACCTTTACCCTCAGACCGGGGATCGATGAACGAAGCGTCCGCGCCGGACAAGGTGAGGGCGCGCTGCGTGATCGTCGTGCAGAACCAGCAGACTATTACCGCAGGCAACTTATCCGACAACCCCAGCAGCGGGCTGTTAATCGGCATATTAACTCCCGCCGACTTAGTGAGGCTGATAGCTTCTGGCAAAATAGACAGCCAGCACAAAGTAGCCCTGCACAAAATACCAATTTCCGAAGTGATGTCCCCGGTGTCGGTCTTCCTCACAGAATCCGACGACCAAGACGTGTTCGCCGCTTTATCCTTATTTCGCCAGCACAAGATTCGCTATTTGCCGATAGTCAATCAATTGGGCCACTTGGTAGGAGTGCTGACGCGGGAAAGAATCCGTCAAGTATTGCAGCCTTCAAACATTCTCAAACTGCGGCGGGTAGCTGAATTGATGACTGCGCCAATTACAGCGCCCCACACCGCTTCGCTCAAAAGAATAACCGAACTGATGTCAGAGCATCAAGTCAGTTGCCTGGTCATTACAAAAAACAAAGAATTAACAATGGAGAAGCCCAAAGATGACTATACCTCCATTTTTCACTATTCCTTTCACAAACCCTTGGGAATTATTACCGAATACGACATCGTGCAGGCACAGTTTCTCGAACTAAATTTCGACCAAACCCCAGCTCAAAAAGTCATGAGAACTCCCCTGCAATGTCTTCAACCTTCCGATTCTCTGTGGACGGCGCACAAACAAATGCAGCAGGAACAAGTGCACCGGTTGGTCGTGTGCGGGGGGCGCGGAGAACTGTTGGGAATTATTACTCAAACCAGCTTGCTCAGAGTCCTCGACCCGACAGAAATGTACCGAGTTGTCAAACAGTTGCAGCAGTCGGTTTATCAACTGCAAGCCGAAAAAGTGGAACTGCTGCAAAGCCGCAACGCCAAACTGGAAGAGCAGGTGCGGGAACGGACAGCCAAACTCCACGAACAATTGCAGCGCGATCGGCTGTTAACTCACATTTCCTTGCGGATTCACCAATCCTTAAACCTAGAAGAAATTCTCCACGCCAGCGTCGATGAAGTGCGCCAAGTTTTGCAAGCTGACCGAGTAGCAATCCTGCATTTAGAGTCGTGCAATTCCGGAATTGTAGTCGCAGAATCCGTTGCCGAAAATTGGTCTTCTATCTTGGGAGAAATCCTGCCTGATAATATTTGGCAAGAATCAGCTTCGGCGATCGAACAGGAAATTTATGCCGTCCCCGACATCGACCAAGCCTGTTTGAGCGCCGAAAAATATGCGCGGTTCCAGCAAGCACAAATCAAAGCTTATTTGATTGTACCAATTTTGCAAGACGGCAATTTGTGGGGGATGATGTGTGTCCATCAGTGTTCCCAATCCCGTCAGTGGCAGCCTTCGGAAGTAGATTTGCTCCTGCAACTGGCAACTCAAATCGCGATCGCCATTCAGCAAGCCCAACTCTATCAGCAAGTCCAAAACCTCAACACCGACCTCGAACGCCAAGTCCAAGAACGCACCGCCGAATTGCAGCAAAAAGTTCACGAACTCCAGCATTTAAACGTCCTCAAAGATGAATTTCTCAGCACAGTTTCTCACGAACTGCGGACGCCTTTAGCTAATATGAAAATGGCCATTCATATGCTGAAAATTTCTCCCACACCAGAGCGGCGTCAGATTTATTTAGAAATTTTAGAAACAGAATGTACTAGAGAAACAGATTTAATTAATGCTTTGCTCGATTTGCAGCGGCTCGAAACAGCAACTTGTCCGATCGATTTGGAACCAGTAAACTTAGAAGTCTGGCTGCCTACTATTATCGACCCGTTTTACACCCGCGCCCACAACCGTCACCAGCATTTGCGAGTAGAGTGCTCGCGCCACCTCCCCACGATCAGTTCCAACCGCGCTAGTTTGGGACGAATTTTTGCAGAACTCCTCAACAATGCCTGCAAATATACTGCCAACGACGGCGAAATCTCTCTGAAAGTTGAGTGCAAAAAAGGAGTCGGGGAAGAGGGAGGACAAGGGCAAAATTCGCAACAAGCAAGTGATGTCCCTGCCGAAATCGAATTTACACTCAGCAATCAATCGTCCATTTCGATACAGGAATTACCTCGAATTTTTGAGAAATTTTATCGCGTTCCCAACGCCGACCCCTGGAAACAAGGAGGTACAGGTTTGGGTTTAGCTTTAGTTCAAAAACTTGTCGAACAGTTGCAGGGAAAAATTGAGGTTGAAAGCAGCAATGGCTGGACTAATTTTATTGTCACATTTCCTACCAAGCCGGAGGGAAATTAGTCCGCCGTCTGTTGATTTTTGATTTTTGATTTTTGATTTTTGATTTCGGCGCGAGCGCTAGAGGAGAACGATTTTAGATTTACTTGCAGCGCAGTGAATCAGGAGCTTGAACAAGAGTCTAAAATTTTGGGATCTCCACGACAGGAGTACGTGGCACGGTATCCATTTTGGGGTGGAGTCATCTTTTTTGCTCTCACTCTTTTTTGGGAGCTAGTTTGCGGATGCCAGACGCTGCTGGTGAAAAGTTCAAATATTCATTTTTCTCTTCAACAACTGAGGATTTAGGTGCTTGATACTTCTTGCCTTTGGTGGCATGATTAGCAACTGTGCCCAAGCACGGTATGCCAAAATTTTCTAATTGACTGACAACTTTTTTGACTACAGAAAACTTGACCTGGCGAATTGCTACAACCAGCAGTATTCCATCTGTGCGCGCTGCTAAAAAATTCGTATCTTTACTGTCCACCAGCGGCGGCGTATCGTAGATAACTAAGTCAAATGTTGCCTGAAGTTCTTCCATTAAATACTGCATCTGAGATGACGCCAGCCGTCTGGCTGTACCGGCATGAGGGAGACCGGCAGTTAATACAAAAAGATTATCTGCTAGATGCGATCGCTGGATAACTTCATCGGGTTCGCTTTGATTGTCGAGCAAGTTGCTCAATCCCTTGACATTAGGCAGTTCCAACAGCAAGTGCAGGCTGGGAGAATGCAAATTCGCGTCTACTAACAGCACTCGCTGACCCGCCAGCGCTGCCACGTGAGCTAAGTTTAAAGCAACGGTAGATTTGCCTTCGCCAACTGTAGCCGAACCAATTGCCAAAGAGCTAATTGTTCGATTTGAAGAAAGAAAGCGGATATTAGTATAAAGAGAGTCAAAAGCTTCTATAAATTCCGAAGCAATTTTCTTATTACCCTCTTTTCCTTCAAGATAAGCATAGGAATTAGCAATAGAAGGCGGAAATTTTTTAGCATTTTTGTCCAGAGGAATTGCTCCCAATAAAGGCGCTTCGATCGCATCTTTAACGTCATCTGCACAGTAGAAAATATTGCGAATTTTTTCAATGAGGATAGCCATTCCCAGACCCAACACTAGCCCCCCAACAACTCCCATCATCAATTTGTTTTTATTTTTTGATGCAACTGGAATCAATTTGCCTTTAGGATCTCGCGGTATCCGGGGTTCAGAAATTATTTCCCAAGGTACTTGGCTTTGAGCTGCTTGGATGCGGAGAGTTTCCCGCTGACTTAAAAGTTGATCGCGGGTGCGGGAGGCTATTTCTAATTGCTGTTGCAGTTCGTTGTAGCGGCGGGCTATGCTGGGAAATTCTCTTGCTTGGCGGTTCAAATCATTTTTAGTTTGGGCGATTGCCTGACTGCGAGCTTCTAAGACTTGAACTTGGTTGGCAGTATCAACCAATTGTTTAATCAAGCCTATGCGAATCGAATTTTGAAAATTCTGAACTTTAGGATTGGCTGCCGTGCCTGCTAAATTTTCCCCCAAAATTCGATCGGTTTGCTGGTTGAGCAAAGCTACTAAATTTGCCCGCTTGCGCTCTAAAGCTTCCACTATAGGGTTAGCAGATTTAAAACGAGCTGTTTCTACAGCAATCTGACCTTCTACTTCCTTAACCTTGGTCAGCAAATCTTTATATTGAGGTTCTTCGCTTAAAGCTGAAGCAGCAATAGCTTCATTTGGTGTAAAATCTAATTGTTTTTGCAAGTTTGCGTACAGCGTTTTCTGTTCCTGCAGCAGCCTTTGAGTTTCTAACTCTAAAGTTTCTACGGTGCGAACTTGCTGGAGCAATTGCCCGCCTTGTTCTTTAGGATCGCTAATCTGTTGCTGCTGCTGTATAACCTGTAACTCCGACTTCAGATCGTTGACGCGCTTGTTGAGTCCCGGAAGCTGGTCTTCAATAAACTTAACACCTTCACCAATGCGAGTCTTGCGTTCGTCAAGGCTGTATTTTAAATATTTCTTTTTAGTTTCTTGTAAAACAAACTCAACTAATTTAGGGTCAGTCCCCATGAAGCGAACTTCCAAAATTTTAGTAATCGTCATCTCATCTTGTCCGATCCGCAAAACGAGCAATCCTTTTTGAAGAAGTTCCTCGGTAAATTCTGGATATCGTTTTTGAACTTGTTTAACAATAGCCGAAAGCATCTGAGGACTCTGGAGAATTTGAAGTTGAGTTGCGTAGTCCAAACTAAAAAATTCTCGACTAGGCACTGCCCCCCCCTCGCCGCGATTGGCTAGGGCAGCGGGGTCAGCAATTCTTGCCTCCGTTGTCACGGGTTCCACTAGCATCCGAAAATCGCCTTGATATGTTTGCTTGCCTCCCTTGATCTGATAAGTAACTCCAGCGCCTGCTAAACCTATAATCCCAATAATGATTAGGGCTTTTCGCTGAAAAGTCCTCAACAACGGCTTTAGATTCAATCCTTTCTGAGGCTGCGCGCTTAATTCTTCTCCCTCGTCAACGGAAAACTGTTGCACCTGTCTGCTCTGGCTGCTAATGGGTACGATATGAGCGTCCTGTTCTCTTTCCATGTTGACCTCTTTGAGATTTTGTTGGTAAAATCAGCTCAGTTGTGCGGACTTTTTGGTTGATACTTTCACCATTGACTTAAGGATATCACAGGAAATTCTTGGTTGGTCGGTTCCACTTCCTTCTAATAGTTCTCACAACTTTCACCTAGTATACAAAAATAACTAAATCACTATGTTATGTCGGCTGCAATTTTTTTTTACTAACTGAAGAGAGAGTTGTATCCGACTGCATTTCTGTCTGCTGTGTTGTGCTTGTATTTAGGGTCTCAGGCGGACTCTAGCAACTTTTTCGGGTGTGGCTGAGCTTCGTCCCAAGTCGTTCAATAACTTTACCAAAATTTTACAATTTGCCGTAACACCTCAGCCGCCGCTTGCGGTGGTATTGCTTTGTAATTTATGCCATTTTTCTGTTCGCGGTCAACGGCAGCGGCACTTGTTAACTTACCCGCTAACCGAGCGGCTAAAAAGTTTTGCATTTTCCATTTAGGTAGATATAATTAGCAGAATTCAGTAGATATTTGGAACTGCAACTAATCGAATCAATTTCTGATAAAAATCTGTCTCTTCTTTTAATTATAAACTTTTTAACGAGCTGGATGGCTGCTTAAGTCTATAGACTTACTCATCGCCGCGACTCTATCACAAACTACTCTCAACACTGTTCTACAGACATAAAAATTAATAATTTGTGTTGTCAAACTCGATCGACACCTCGAACAACTCAAGCCTTGTGGGTTTTTATACCGGGGCGGATGGCGCTGCGCAATGTTATGTTTTTTTGTAGAAAAACGCGGTTTCTGGGTTACTGGACTTATTACTAAAACTATCGCTTTGATTCGCCCTCCGAGCCAGTTATAGCAATCTTTCGGTAAGCGCGCAACGGGCTTTTATGGGAATTAACCGATGCAATAATAAGATGACACATTGTCCCAGAAAAAAAATAGTTCGCACAGGATTAGAGGATTGCTATCGATCTCGCTCGGATTAGCTATCGGTAGTTGTTTTTTGGGGATTTTACTAATTACCAACTACTCCTTATTAGCGCTTACTGCTTGTGCTTTTCTTTCTCGAAGTTTCAACAATATTTCTGCATGAACTTCGCGGGTTATGGGATAAAAATATGTGAGAATCATGCCAGCAATTAAAGCAAGTGTGGGCAGCGGTCCGATCGCAACTCGAATCGCAAACAGTGCAGACTCTGGCTGTACGGGTGCAGGCTGTCCCGGAACTGTAGATAGAAATCCAGCTCCTTCTAATGCTTGGCCTACCAACCACAAACCCACTGCCAATCCGATTTTTTGCAGCAGTACCATAAACGAATAGAAAACGCCTTCGCGTCTTTCTCCTGTTTGCAGTTCGTCGAGTTCGATCACATCCGGTATCATCGACCAAGGTATTAGATAAGCAGTGGAAACTCCGACACCTGCCATGACTGCTAATAAGTACATCTGCAATACTTGTCCTGGTTGCAGGAAAAACAGTCCGGCTTGGGCGATAATCCACAAACTCATGCCCATAAAATATACGGCTTTTTTGCCGTATCTCTCGCTGACTTTACTCCAAATAAATAGCATGATTAATGCAGTGCCTTGAACTGCGATCGCCACCAAGCTAAAAACGTACTGTGGCTGTTGCATCCAGTTAACAACAAAGTAGGGAATAATAGTAGCAGTCAACTGCACTCCCAGCCAAGAAAAAAGATAAATTCCAATTACGTACAAAAAAGGGCGATTGCTAAATGCAATCTGCAACTGTTCTTTCAGCGGCAAGGAAGTAGAATTATCTAGTTCTGCGTTTTCTAATAGTTGTGCTGCGACGTGCTTGCGAGTTCCCAAAACGCACCAGTACAAAGGCAAGACAGAGATAACTGCACTGATTGCACCTAATACTAAATATTGTTGATTTGGGTCTTTTTCAAATACACGAAAGATAATTAGAGCTAAGATTAATGAAAAGATGCTGCCGCCAATGGAGAAAGCAAACCGAAAACTATTAAGGCTAGTGCGTTCGTTGTAGTCTTGAGTAAGTTCTGGAGTCAGGGCAGTGTAGGGAAGATTGACAGCCGTGTAGGCGGTGTTGAACAAAATGCCGATCGCAACATAGTACCAAAATAACACTGTGCGATCCGTGCTAGGTACAATCCACTGCAACAAGAAGAATATGCCGAAGGGAATGCCACCATATATTATCCAAGGATATCGCCGACCCCAAGGGTGAGAAGTGCGATCGCTCAAAACCCCCACAATCGGGTCGTTTATGGCATCCCAAACCTTGCCAACTACCAAAATATTGCTGGCTAAGCCAGCAGGTAAACCAGCGACATTGGTAAAGAAAACTAGCAGGTAAAATGCCAACACATTCGCGGTAATTGCCGGGCCGAGGTCGCCGGCACCGTAAGCTAATTTTGTCGAGAAACTGAGTTTTTGTGTTGCGGGATTGTGGGCGGCTGGTTGAGGCGGGCAAGTGTTGCTCATAAACTTTGATTTCGAGATTTTTTGGCAGTCACAGTCTTTCCAGTAGGAGTATAACTCACGCTACGCCCTAATACTAAGTTTTTTGTAGCGATCGGGATTATTCTGAAGAATTGGTAATTGATAATTGGGAATTGGGAATCGATAGATTTGTAGATACTGTCAGGACTTGTTTCATTACCAGATTGTATAACGTATTGAATAAATTCTGTTGTGTTGATAGATAATGTGTTGAACGGGTACGCCTCACGCGCATTCCTCCCGTCACTCAACGGAGTACCGTTAGATTGCGGGACTCCTGCTGTTTTAGTTGAAACTGAGTAACAATGGCCAGGGCAATCAGAATCAAATATTGCGATCGTTGTTCCCAATCTGGCCCGACTCTCTACCGCGCCCGGTATGACGAGTCGGGGCAGTGGTTGTTTTTGTGTCTTAAATGTTGGGAATCGGTAAGTCAAAACAATCCTTTTTACTTCTACGGCGGCACTTGGAAAGCCACCAAGAAAAAATAACAATTACTAACTCCCTACCCCGATTAATGGCAGGGACACGGGACACTCGCGGTGTCCTCTACATCATTCCGATGCTACCGGAAACGATATCAGATGGTAAAATTTTGAATCTTCAGCCAAGAAATCCAAAGTTGCTTGTTGCCAAAGGCAATTCAAGCGTCCCTGGGACAAACGTTATTGTTATATCCAGAACCAAAAGTTGATGATACTTACCCGAAGCTAGCTGACGAATATGTTAAAGCTTTTGTACAGGATAAACAGCAAGCATCAGTAGACTGTCGCGCCGAAGCAAAGTTATTCGGTAGTCCGATTTGTGAGTAGGACTGCCGAGAAGATAATGCGGGTCAGCGGTGTCACATTCTACTAGAGTTGCCAGAGAATTCCCAAACTTTGAAATTCGCAACGCTGGCGTTTAACTCTTGCTTGATGAATCTGCTGTGTTCTCGCGTTAAAATGGTATTTGTGTATCGAGAAGCTAGGAAAAAGTATCGCCAAGCACAGCCAATAGTCAGCGAGTTAGAAAAGAATCTTCCCGAATTCAGTTGAATAGAAAGCGAACAAGATAGAGAAGTTAAGTTGCTGAAGTTAAAACAATTGCTGGCTGAAGTCCGAACCAAAATGTTTGATTGTGATCGGCAAGTGGAGTATTTGCAAGAAGACAGAAATACCATTAATACTAATGCTGAAAATTATGGTTATGGCTTGACAATAATTATAATTTTGTGCATTCCAGGCGACAATCGGGATTTTTTGCAGAGGTTTCAGGATTGGGCTGAAAATAATTATCAGCGGCAAATTGAAATAGATTTAAACTACTTGATTGCTAGTCAAGATTTGTTCCAGCAGTCGATATCTGCTGTAGGGGGGGATGGTGGAAATCTACCAGGTGGAATCGGAACGGGAACAAGAAGAAGGGGAAAAAAGCGCGATCGCCAACCAGAGAATATCATCTTTTTTGTCTGAAGTGCGATCGGCTGCGGAGCGAATTTTTTCCACGTATCAAACAAAAAACCGGGTTTTCGATCGAACCCGGCTACCATTCACACAAGCACTATTCACACGGATCAAACCTCAATTCTTTAATAACTTCATCCCCATTTTCACCTTGTCCAAAATCGTCTTTTGCGAGACACAAGTAATCAGACAAAGCTTGCCACAATTCAAAGTATCGCGGCGGACTTCCTGAGCTTTTTCGCCGTACCAAATCTCGCGGGCGCTGGCGTTTTTCACATTGCCAATCACCGGAAACTCATCGCACAATTTCACATCGCCGCGCGTATCAATCCAGTAATTGCGCAGTCCAACGCGACAAGGACGAGTTGAATCAGGAGCTTTTTCTTCCGCAAAGTGAGGAATCATCAATCGCAACACTTCATCGCTGTTCATAATTGGAGCACCGTGGTTCTTCATTTCAATTAGGCGCTCGATTACTTGTGAAAATTCCTCAATGTCTTCTTTTTCAATCCACAATTCCTCGTATGTTTCTGGCGTCCAGCGGTTGACCGGTTGGAAGTTCACCGTCGTCGCCCCAATTCCCTGAGCCCAGGTGACTATTTCGGGGAGGTGGCGGAAATTGAGTCGGTTCATCGTCGGTTTGACGTTGATCGGAAACAGGACGTTCTGTTTTTCTTGTTCTTCGCGCAGATAACCGATTCCTTTAGAAAGCCGATCGAATAATCCCGGTTGACCCCGCAAATAATCGTGCAGTTCTGCATTCGGCCCGTCAACGGATATATTCACATTAAAAGGACGCGCCGCCACAGTTTTCGCCGCATTTTCCCTGGTCATGCAATAGCCGTTTGTGGTGACGCCTGCGTGAATGCCATTTTTATTCGCAAAGGCCAGTAAGTCTAGAAAACCTTTCTTAATATAAGGTTCGCCACCGCTAAAGTTGATGGAAAATTCGCCCACAAATTCTTTGATGCTTAAGAGAGCATTTTGCCATTCTTCGATCGTCATTTCGTCTTTATATTCTTTGAGCCGCCAATACTCGCACTGGCGACATTTAACGTTGCAATGCTCGTTGACGATTCCGTAAAAAGTGACTGGGTTGGTCATGTCGTATCCTGTATTGATACGGAGCGATTCGGCTACTGCACTCTTGGTGTGCTTGACGCCCAGTCTCGATAATGTTAAAGCATCCATTTTTTTTTCCTTACGTGTTGTTATTTAAGTCAATTTCTCGAACCTTCTTTTGTACGTATGATTGCGGATTGCTGATTGCGTATTCCTTTTAAGTACGTATGCACCATCCTAAGAGTTCGGTTTGGGTATGGCTAGATGTTTTTCAAACATTTATAATGTTAATGTATGTAACATATTAGTATTGCTAATCAATTAAGTTTTTTTTTTATGGAAACATGAATCATGCTTTAATGCGTGACAAATAATAGCGGATTGAGATCGATTTAAGTCAATAAATTGTAGTTTTTATTTAACTTTATTTAAATAACTTAATAATTAACCTAAGTAAAAATATTTATGTAAGCTGTCTCAATAACTTAAAGTTATAGTGAAGTGAGCGGGCCATACAGCAGTTGACTTCACCAAACTTTTACAATATGAGGGAATTTAAGTATTTCAACGGTGAAAAATGGCTATAAACATGGGACGATATTTGGACGTAGTGAAATTATTCTGGGGTGCGGCCATCGCCGCAGAACTAGAATACCGAATCAACTTTGTCATCGCGACCCTCAGCAGCCTCGGAAACCTTGCGGGTAGCTTGTTTGGGCTATTTTTGTTCTACCGTACCGGCTATACGTTTTCGGGCTGGAAATGGGAAGAGGCTTTAGTTGTACTCGGCATTTTTACGGTTTTGCAGGGGTTTTCGTCAACCTTTCTCGCGCCCAACCTCAGCCGTATTGTCGATCGAGTCCAGCAAGGTACTCTCGATTTCGTACTCCTGAAACCGATCAGTTCGCAATTCTGGCTGTCTGCAAACACAGTTTCCCCTTGGGGAATACCCGATATAATCTTCGGTGTGGTATTGTTGCTGTACTCAGCTAACAAACTCGGATTGGGAATCGGCAACTATTTCCTAACAGCAATACCGCTGTTATTTGGCATGGTGAGTCTTTACAGCATCTGGTTTATGTTAGGTGCTATGAGTATTTGGTTTGTCAAAATTTACAACGTTACCGAAGTTCTCAGAGGATTATTAGAAGCCGGTAGATTTCCAATGGCAGCTTATCCGGCAGCTTACCGATTTTTCTTCACATTCGTAGTCCCCGTTGCCTTCTTTACGACAGTACCGGCAGAAGCAATGCTGGGCAGAGGTGATATAGTTTGGATAGCAGGGGCTGGAATATTGGCGATCGGGCTTTTGTGCGCTTCCCGCTACTTCTGGCAATTTGCACTCCGATTTTACACCAGCGCTTCGAGCTAGTGAAGTAGCTAGGTACAGATCAACATCGCGTGGGGAGAGGGCCGTGCGTGAAACGGCTAACTCGCTTCTACAAGAGTTCTTTGACTTACCAGCTATTACAACTTTATAGAAAAAATTCTATTCATATCTACTTATATACTTTTAAAAAAATGTAAAATTTTAACAGATCCTTATATTCTTGAAATTGCAACAGTAAATAAACCACGCAAACGAGGGCAAATAAATGAAAAGAAAACAACTGGGAAACACTAATTTTACTATCAGCGCGATCGGTCTTGGAGGTATGCCGATGTCCTTAAGCGGCCGGCCGCCCGAATCGCAATCTATTGCGGTAATTCACCGCGCCCTCGATTTGGGTGTCACCCTAATTGACACGGCAGATTCCTACTGCCAAGATCAATCCGACAAACACCATAACGAAGAACTGATTGCCAAAGCTTTACAACAGTATACTGGAGATATTAGAGCTGTCACTGTCGCCACTAAAGGCGGCTTAATGCGGCCTCAAGGTGGATGGACGCGCAACGGCAACCCCCACCATTTACGCAAGACAATACGCGAAAGTTTTGAAGCACTCGGCGGCAAGGAACCGATCGACCTTTGGCAATATCACTCGCCCGATCCTGCTTATACCATCGAAGCAGCCCTAGCACCCGCAAAAGAAGCAGTAGAAGCAGGAATGATTCGATTTATTGGAGTTTCCAACTTTTCTGTAGAACAGATCAAACGCGCCCGCGATACAGTAGAAATTGTCTCTGTTCAGAATCAGTACAATCCTTGGCACAGACAGCCAGAATCAGACGGCGTTCTGGAATATTGCGAAACCGAAAAACTGACATTTTTTCCCTGGAGTCCTCTGGGAGGAAGCCGCCGCCACACAAGGTTGCAAGATATGCCCGCGATCGCAAAACTAGCAGAAGAAAAAAACGTTTCTGTTTACTGTATAGTATTAGCTTGGTTGATGGCCCAATCGCCCTGCATCGTTCCAATTCCCGGTGCGACAAAAGTATCGAGTATTGAGGACTCTGTGCGGGCGATCGAAGTTAAATTGACTGACGAGGAATTGCAACAAATTGCTGTAAGTTAAGTAGATAAGGGCAAAAAAAACAATAGAACAGGCTTTCCGGCTTGTTCCACGAGAACTTTCTTTATTGTGGGGTGGGCCGGAAAGCCCGCCCTTGAAAGTGGGATTTAATTAGTAAAGTTGACATTTTTTGAGGAATTGAATTTAATGGAAGCTAATCAAGCGAATGCCGATCGAGACGTAGCAATTGAACATCAAAACGTACCTGTCGCCCATGAAGGACTGCACAACTTTTTATACAGTTCCGACTCGGAACACAGCGCAGCAGCCACTACTTCTGAATTAGAAAATGACGGCACGCAAGTAATGTCGATCGATACGTGGCGTGCTCTAGCAACTAACGCGAAAGTCGCCGGCGTGTACGCTGTAATGGACACTTCCCGCAACACTCAGTATGTAGGTTATTCGCGAAATATCCTGCTTTCAATCAACGGTCACATCGCCCAAAATGGCGTCGAAAATTGTGCTTTCCTGCGCGTGCAAACTTTCAAATTCCCCAAGCGGGAAGAAATGGAAAGTTTGCGCGATACGTGGATAGCCGAACTCGACAGCATTCCGCCTGGAAACAGTGCAGACAGCGAAATGTGGGCGAGTACCGTAGGCCAAGCAGCGCGCGCTGCTATGTCTGCTGAGGAACAAAAAGCTTATGAAGAAAAAAAGCTAAAATTACGCAAAGCAATGGCCGATTCCACTCTGACCAAAGAGTTAGAAACAGCCGCCAAAATAGACGGCGAACGCGCTAATGATTTAGAAGCTGCTGTTAAGAATGATGACTGGAGTGCCGTAATTCAGTCGCAAACTCAGGAAACAAAATCCGGTTCCTAAATCTGAAAAATGTTTGTAGTGCTGATATCTTGTACTATTTTTAGAACGGGCAAGATGCCCGTTCCACAATACATCAAGTCTATTGTGGGGTGGGCTTGTAGCCCGGCCAAAAGACTAAATCTTAATCCTCAACAACTGATAATGACTAATGACTAACTTTGCGTTCAGTAACTAAAGTCAAACTTACCCATTCACCCCGATCGTTGTAACTGCGAATCATCCGGAACCGCAAGTCAGGTTCTACCAACCAACCGACCTCAAAAAATATAGGTTTTCTGAAGTCAGCTTTGACAGGTAAAGTGCAAGAACCGCCGTCAGGAAGCAGCACAACTTGCACGGGCGAATCACTTTCGTTAAAGTGCAGAACTGAACCGTCAATGCGGGCACTAGAACTGATAACAGTACCATTACTGCCAAAAGTGATTTTGTTTACTAGGTGATCGGCTCCATCCAAATGCAATTGTAAATTGGTAGAATAGGAATCAGGATGACGATAATCTGGATAAATTGTCACGGCCTCGCCCTCCCACTCTCCCAGCAAATCCTCAACAGTTAAAGGCGGACGTTCGGGGACATTTTTATCAAGCTGCTTTTCCCGAATTAAGGTAAGTTTGGATAAATTGCCGTCGATATTGTAGAGCTGAACGAAGCGCAACCGGCGATAATTGTAGATAAAACCAAACTCGGCACCGCACTGAGAATAAGGCGCTAGTTGAATAGTTCCCTGAGAAAAAGCTCCATTCTCAAAAAACAAGATATCTCGTCCCAAACCCTGATATTCTCGAACAAGTTCGCTCACTTCAGGTTCGCCGACACCGCTGGGATTTGGGGAAAAGCGACGGAGTTTCAATCTCACAGTTTTGTTGTCATTTAGACCTTCGAGAGAAATAATGCTAGGAGTATCTTGAAGTACCTCTCCCCGCGGCGATAACTGGGTAAACGAACCGTGCCATTCTCCCAAGTTTTGCAGAAAGTTTTCCCATTGTGATACCATATTTTTACCTTTGCATATATGTCTAAAAATAGAATTATAACTCTACTTACAGATTTTGGATTAAGCGATGTTTATGTGGGAGTGATGAAAGGTGCGATCGCCCAAATTAACCCGCAGTTAAAAGTCATTGACATTACGCACCAAATACCCTCTCAAAATATTGCGGCCGCGAGGTTTTGTTTGATGACTGCTTTTGCTTATTTTCCGCCGGAAACCGTACATATTGCGGTCGTCGATCCGGGGGTGGGAAGCAAGAGACGCGGGGTTGCGATTAAATGTGCTAGTTGCTTTCTTGTCGGGCCGGATAACGGGTTGTTTAGCGGGGTGTTGAGTCGGGAAAGTGCGATCGCCTCTGTCGAACTCACCAACCCCAAATACTGGCGCACACCTCAACCCAGCAGCACTTTCCACGGTCGCGATATTTTTGCTGCTGCGGGCGCTTACTTGGCCAATGGGGTGGCTTTGGAAGAGTTGGGGGAGACGATCGACCCTGCAAGTTTACTACAGTTAGAGATACCAAATTGTGCCGTTACAGCCACAGGTGCAGCAGGCTGCATTCAATATGTCGATCGCTTTGGCAATCTAATTACTAATATTCCGAATAATTGCATTACAGGTAACAATTGGTCATTGACAATTAGCAATAGTTCTGATGCAATTCGCATCCCCAGCGGTAAAACCTACAGCGACAGCGAACCGGGCGATTTAATTGCCATAACTGGTTCTGACGGTTGGGTAGAAATTGCAGTTAATGGCGGCAGTGCTCAATCAGTCTTGCAGCTAGAATTTGGAGATAAAGTACAAATAATTGACAGAGATCGAGCTTAATTTGCATTCATCTCATTCTATAATTATCGGCAAAATCAACAATAGTTTGACTGTATTCGCTACTGTTAAAAAAAAGATCTCCATTATTGTGCTTAGCATTAGGAACAAGTAAAATTTTCTTAGGTTCAGGAGAAGCAGCATACAACTTTTTACTCATCCCACTGGGAATCAAAGGGTCAGCAGTCCCGTGGGCGAACAAAACCGGAATTCGCAGCAATTTAACCTTAGCCAAAGAATCAAATTTTTGTGTCAGCAGCAGCCGCAGCGGAAACAGCCGCATTATACTGTACCGTTCTACCATATCAAGCATTGAAGTGAACGAACTTTGAACAATTAATCCCGCAGCTTCCGGATGTGAGATCGCTAATTCCACAGCAACAGCACCACCCATTGAATGACCGTACAAAAAGATTTCGCTGGGTGACAATTGCCGCTGTTTCACTAAATAATTATAAGCTGTTTCCGCATCTTCATATATCCGAGCTTCGCTGGGAAAGCTGCCTTGACTGCGGCCGTAGCCCCGGTAATCAATCAGCAATACAGAAAAACCCAATTGCCGAAAGCGGTAAGATTGATTGATATTCGCACCGATGTTCAAACCCCTGCCGTGCAGGTACAATAGAGTTCCTAATGATTCTCGATTTGCGGCGGGCAGCCACCAACCGTGCAGTTTTTCAATTTTGCGCGATCGAGCCTTAACTGGCAACCAAACTTCTTGGTAAGGGATGTTAAAAGCATCCGGTGTTTTGGCGATTGTAGGTGTTGGCTGAAATATCAAACGAGTTTGCAGAAAAAACAAGAGTATACAGGAAGCAATGTAGGCGATCGCCCAAAATTTTCCTATTGAAAAGAGCAACTTCAAACAAGGTCTGTATCTATTTTGTATTTCCAGCATTGTGAGACATCCAATAACAATCAGACGATTGAGCAAAACTAAAAACAATAATTATTAACTTCAAAAAGTAGCTTCTTTTGAGGTAAAATCAATCCCGATGCTTCCTCATTTAACAATTGATTGTATATTGTATCCGCTTGCAAAAAATATTCTTGAGGCAAAAATCTAAATATTGATGCAGCAACATATTGTTTTTCCTTTTCAAAACTTATCCAGTTTCTTGATAATTCTTCTGCTGCCTGACCCGTAGTATTAGAACCAGAAAAAATATCTATTACCAAGTCTCCAGGTTCAGTAAGAAAATTTATAAAAAATGACGGTAATCTTTGGGGAAAACGTGCCGGATGCGCCTTAACATTAAACTCTTTACACCAACGCAAGTATTGAGAATTACTTTCAGAATTAGAAATTTCTAGTAAATTAGATGGAATAGCACCTCCATTATCTTTGGCAAATCGATCGCTAATATTGTGACCGGAAGGGCGTTCTTTGGGCGTGTAAAATTCATCAGCATTTTTCAAAAGCTTTTTCATTCTCTCAGAATACTCTACTTTGACTTTAGTAATATTCGCTTGAGGCTGATTAGTTTTGGAAAGCCACCAAACAGTATTCACAGAATCTTTAGCCCTGATTTTCTTTTTATTCACCCACTCTATAGGAGATGGAAGTTTTGAAGGATTAAACCAGAAAAACTCTTGAGCCAGTTTAAATCCATACTCGTCGCATAACCTAATAAGCACGCGGTAATTGTACAGCGAGCGTACAGGTATTCCTTTTTGATAAGCACCTCCAAGGTCTATAACAAAACTTCCAGTATCCTTGAGAACTCTTGTAATTTCCGGAGCAAAGCCCAGCAGCCAATCAACATATAAATCTTGATCTTCATTTCCATAACTCTTTTTGCGTTGCAATGCAAAAGGAGGGGATGTAATCACCAAATCTACAGAATTGCTAGCAAGACTATTCAGGAGATGAAGAGAATCTCCCAAATAAGATTGACCGTATTGGGTTGTGTAAATTGGGGCGGGCAAAATGTTACTCATGCTTAATTTAGATTAGTTTAAGGTACAACAGACACAGCCTACTGTCATTATATCAAGATCCGTACTTTTAGTTATACTATATCCGTACTTTCAGTACGTTGTGTTGTGTATAAATTCTTCGTACCATTCACAAAGCGAACTTTCAGTTCGTTTTTATCAAATTGTGAGGGGTATGAATTACAAAGAAGCCAGAAAACAATTTGCGGTCAAGGTAAGTCAGTTACGCAGAGAAAAAAGGATGACACAGGGCGAGTTAGCAGAACTCATAGACAAGACTACTGACTATATCAGCTTATTGGAACGCGGTGAAAGATCGCCCTCCTTTGAAGTTATTTTCGCTCTAGCTGAAGCGCTCGATGTACCCGCTACTTATTTAATCAGTTTTAGCCAAAGCGGCGAGAGTACAGGTCTCATTAGCACCCTAATAGCTGAACCAGTTTCTCCGTCAGTTGTAGAGCCTGTTGAAGAGGCTGTTACCACCGAAGCAGAACGCATTTCAGATGCTAAACGGCTAGAAAATGCTATGAAAAGCATCCAAGAATTGCAAAATCTGGCTAGTGAATATGGTATTGCGGATATTTTTCAAGATAACGGGGGAAAGACTTTACAGTTATTAATCCTTTTAGGGCTGCGGATATCACCTGGACGTGAAGGAAACGATGCTATTGATGCTGAAGGAAAAGAATACGAACTTAAAACAATCAATATTGCTCTCAATAGGAGCGGTGGGGTGACTACTCACCATCATTTGAATGAAATTATACTTGACAAGTATCGCAGAGTAGAAGCTTGGTATATTGGACTGTATGAAGGCATAACTCTCAAAGAGATTTATAAACTTACACCTGAAATGCTGGAACCTAAATTTAAAGAATGGGAAGAAAAGGTAAGGCTAAAAAACGAGCCGCTAAACAATCCTAAAATTCCCTTAAAGCTAGTAAAAAAAGGGCAACTTGTCTACTCTTACAGTAAATAATAGTTGCCCGATAGTGTTTAAAGGAGATTAGGTTTTGTTTGTGAAGAAGCGATACGTTGCCTACAGGTAGCGACTTTTACACTCAAGCTACCACGAAATTCACCAACTTTCCAGGCACCACAATTACCTTTTTAATCTCCTTACCTTCCAGGTGACGCTTGGCTAATTCCGACTCGCGAGCAAACTTTTCCAAAGCAGCTTTGTCAGCACCTGAAGGCACTTGAATTGTGCCGCGAGTCTTGCCCATAACTTGAATTACCAGCGTGATTTCATCGGTAACTAATGCAGATGGATCGACAGTCGGCCAAGTTTGCGTATGCACCGATTCACTATTACCAGTATTGTGCCACAATTCATCAGCCATATGCGGCGCAAAAGGCGCTAACAAGCGAATCAAAGTGTTAATTCCTTCTGCATAAACTGGCGAATCTTTACATTTAGCATCATTCAAAGCATTGCTGAGTTTCATCATTTCAGAAACAGCAGTATTGAACTGATAATCACCCTCCAAATCTTCGCTCACTGCCTTAATTGCAGTGTGAATCGCCCGCCGCAAATCCTTCTCAGGCTTGCTTAGCACGTCTTTCTCCCCCCCTTGGCAAGGAGGGGCAGCGGGGGGTGAAGCAAACTCTGTCACCAAACGCCAAACGCGATTTAAAAAGCGAAATTGCCCTTCCACATCAGCGTCGTCCCACTCCAAATCCTTCTCTGGCGGTGCTTTGAATAAAATAAACATCCGCGCCGTATCTACCCCATATTTGCCCATAACTTCCAAGGGGTCAACGCCGTTGTATTTTGATTTGGACATCTTCTCGTAGAAGACTTGCAAAGCTTCGCCAGTTTGAGGATCTTTGGGATTTGCGGGGTCTATATCTGCTGGGGGAAAGTATTTGCCAGTAACAGGATTTTTATAGGCCATTGCTTGCACCATGCCTTGAGTTAACAGGCGTTTAAATGGTTCGTCGCAATCGATCAAACCCCGATCGCGCAAAACCTTCGTAAAGAACCGCGAATACAGTAAGTGCAAGATTGCGTGTTCGATGCCGCCGACATATTGGTCTACTGGCATCCAATCATTTGTTTTCGCACTGTCGAAGACTTGCTCTTGATTTTGAGCATCGGGATAGCGCAAGAAATACCACGATGAATCGATAAAAGTATCCATCGTATCTGTTTCCCGCTTCGCCGGAGTGCCACAACTCGGACAAGCAACGTTTACCCATTCTTCCATCTTTGCCAAGGGCGAACCTTTGCCAGTGAACTCTACTTTTTCCGGCAATAATACGGGCAAATCCGATTGGGGTACGGGTACTGTGCCGCAGTTGGGACAGTGAATTACGGGAATGGGGGCGCCCCAATAACGCTGTCTAGAAATCAACCAATCTCTCAAGCGATATTGGACTCTAGCTTTGCCATAACCTGCATTTTCGGCATGGTGAATAATCGCTGCTTTGCCTTTAATTGAATCCATGCCGTTGAAGCTTTCAGAATTAATCATAATTCCTGGTTCTGTGTAAGCTTCGGTCAGCGGAATCTCATCATCATCCACAATTACTACTTTAATTGGCAGTTGATATTGATTGGCAAATTTGAAATCTCGCGTGTCGTGGGCTGGTACTCCCATAACTGCGCCGGTGCCGTATTCGTACAGCACATAATCGGCGATCCAAATGGGAATTTCTTCGCCGTTGAAAGGATTGATTGCTTTGCCGCCTGTGGGGATGCCGCGCTTTGGTTTGTCTTCGGCTGTGCGATCGATCTCGCTTTGGGAGGCCACTTCTTTGATGAAGGTTTCTACGGCGGCTTTTCTGTCTTCGGTTGTCACGCGCTGAGTTAGTGGATGTTCCGGTGCCAAAACAACATAACTGACGCCGTAAACTGTATCGGGACGTGTGGTGAAAACGGCGATTTTTTCATCCATTCCGACAATCGGAAATTCCAAGTAAGCACCGACTGATTTGCCGATCCAGTTGGCTTGCATTAATTTGACTCTTTCAGGCCAATCGGGCAATTTGTCTAAGTCGTTTAATAACTGTTCGGCATAATCGGTAATTTTGAGGAACCACTGCCGCAATAATTTGCGCTCGACTTTGGCACCGGAACGCCAGGAACGACCTTCGTTATCTACTTGTTCGTTTGCTAAGACTGTTTGGTCTATGGGGTCCCAATTAACTGCGGCTTCTTTTTGATATGCTAATCCAGCTTCTAAAAATTGCAAGAAAATCCATTGAGTCCACCGATAATAATCGGGAGAACAAGTTGTAACTTCTTTTGTCCAGTCGAAAGAAATACCCAGCCGGCGAAATAAGCCTTTCATTTGGGCAATATTTTGATAAGTCCATTGTGCGGGGGGAATTCCTCGCTCGATGGCTGCATTTTCTGCGGGCAAACCAAAAGCATCCCATCCCATCGGATTCAATACCCGATAACCTTGCATTCGCTTGAGTCTGGCAATTACATCGATGATTGTGTAGTTGCGGACGTGGCCCATGTGCAGGTTTCCCGAGGGGTAGGGGAACATGGATAAGGCATAAAATTTAGGCTTTTGGGTATCTTCTGGCATCTGGTCTAAGTTTTGCTCAGCCCATGTCTGCTGCCATTTTTCTTCTATGGATTGGGGGTTGTATCTGGAATCCACAACAATTGCTCCGTGTAGGGTTTAGTAATGTTTGCTTCAGTATTTTTACACATTCAAGGGGCTTCGATTCTGATTTTTCTGAGCTCCAAGGATTTTGGCTCAAATTTCTGTATTATATATTGTAGTATATGTAATTTTAGCTGGGGGGCGATCGACCAAATCTCCCCGTTCGCCCTTAAAAGAATAAGAGTTACGCACGGGTGGTCAGAAACCGGGTTTTTACGAGAAGACGCGTTACAGTCGGCAAAATCGCAAAAAACCCGGTTTCTTTGGTCTTGATGCGTAAGTCCTAAAAGAATAAATAACCCCAATCCTCAGAAACCCGATTTATTTGAGAAACCGGGTTTCTTAGCATTTATTCGAGGTTAAATGCTATCAGGATCAATGTTCAATTCGCGCAGTTTGGCTGCTAAACGTTCAGACTTTTGCTCTGCTTGTTCGGCTCTTTGAGCTGCTTGTTCGGCTATTTGAGCTGCTTGTTCGGCTCTTTGAGCTTCTTGCTGTAAACGCTGGCGATCTAATGCCCGCTGTTCTTCTAATTCCGCATAGGAAAGAAACTTTTCGCCATCAGGTCGATAAATTTCTAATCCATCTTCTCCCAACTCAAATCGCACTCCTAATCTCGGACTTATCCATCCCTCCATCGGCTCAATTACTTCTAAATCTCCCTCAATTCTTTGCCAACCTTGCAACTCATTTGTTTCTGGATCGTAAAGGTAATATTCCTCAACTCCGTGACGCTGATAAAATGAAAGTTTCTTATTCATTTTGGTTTGTCTGTCGTTGTGGGAGCGAATCTCAAAGACGACTTGGGGAGGAATATTGTCCTCTCGATATTGTATGTAGGAAAGCCGATCGCCCTTTGGCCTGCCAAACACCACCATCGTATCAGGTGCTTGAGAAATATCTATTCTTCCCTCAACGGGATACCAGAGTAAATCGGCTGCTACAAAAACGTTAGGGTCATTCTTAAACAGCGATTCGCAACCTTCTTTAATTTTGACAATTAATTCGTATTGAATGGTGCTTTCTGCCATCGGTTGACCGTCGCTGGAGGGATAAATGATTTCTTCGGTTGTGACTTGCATAGCGGTTGTCTCCGAGAAGTGTCTCAGCTTAATTATACTATTGTTTGAAGCAGCTACCCGCGCCGGAAACCACAACCAAATATCTAGTGACGAATTATTTAAAATAGCGAGCAGCGGCGCTTCAAAGCTGCTTGTAAAAGAGTGTTGTACAGTTTTTCCTTAACAGTATAAGCTCCGAATCTTTCCAAGTGCGGATTGTTCATTTGAGCGTCGAATAGTAGATAAGATCGATCGCGCAATCTCTCCACCAACTTCACCATCGCCACCTTAGAACCCTCGGGAATTCGGTAAAACATCGACTCCCCAATAAACGCACCGCCGATCGACAATCCTAAAATACCGCCCGCCAATTCGTCGCCGCACCAAGTCTCGAAGCTGTAAGCCCAACCGGCCTCATACAAACCCCAGTAAATCTGTTTGAGTTCCCTAGAAATCCAAGTCGTTTCGCGATCGGCACAACCCTCAACCACCGCCCCAAAATCGCGGTTTACAGCCACCGAAAACCGATTTTGATTGAGTTGGCGGCGCAGGGATTTCGGATAGGTAAATCTTTCATCCAGGGGAATCAGCGCCCGCTGACGGCTCGAATACCACCCCAAACTTTCCTCGCCGTCATTTGCCATCAAGAAGTAGCCTTGCGCGTATCCTTGTATAATTGTCGGTATATCATATTGCATATATTTATCAGTTCTCATTTGTCAATTGACTTTTCAAAGTCAACATTAGCAATTAGGAATAATCATGTCTGAAACCATCGAACCTATTACCTTACCGCCCGCCAAAAACCCCGAACAAGAAGGCCAATGGCTCCAAGAAACGCTGCTGGCATGGCTAGATTCCGAGTTTATCCCAGAAGCAGCCAACCAGCAAATAGCCAAAAGAGCTGCCCAAATCTATGTCCGCCAGCGCATGGAAGGGGAAAACGACTTGGGCAGCCTCGTAATTGCGATCGTCACCGAAATGCAGGCCTATGATTTTTCTAAAAGCTTCTACGGCGAATTTGCGATCGCCAACGCCGTCAGCGACTTGTTACTCGAAAGTCTCGGCATCGATAAATGCTGCGGCCAGTGAAGCAAGAAGGAGGAAAATTTAACTCATAAGTCTGAAACAAAAATCAACCCCAAACCTAATCCTGCCGATTAATTGTGAGTTTTTTTCTTCTTCCTTCCTTCTTCCTTCTCCCTTCTTCCTTCGTGCTACCAGCTAGACTTCACAACACCGGGCAAAAGACCTTCGTGAGCCATTTCTCGCATCATGTTGCGAGACAGTCCGAAGTCGCGATAGTAACCTCTGGGCCGTCCAGTTGCCCAGCAGCGGTTCCGCAAGCGAGTCCGCGAACTGCTGCGGGGTAGCTGTTGCAGTTGGCGGTGAATCGCCATTTTGTCCATCTGATTGTTAGCTTGCTCAAACTGGTCTTTCAGGTCTTCCCGCTTGTCGGCGTACTTGTCTACGAGTCTCTGGCGCTTTTTCTCGCGCTCGACCATGCTCTTTTTAGCCATAATCTGTTGATATCCTTAGATAAATCACAATCTACTATTGTACTATATTTTTGTCATTTTGGATCGAGTTTATTTGAATTATTTCTTTTGTCAACAAGATTTTTAGCAACAGGCAAGATGCCTGTTCCACAATCACTCAATTTTTTTAGCAACAGGCAAGATGCCTGTTCCACAATCACTCAACATTTTTAGCAACAGGCAAGATGCCTGTTCCACAATCACTCAATTTTTTTGTGGTACAGGCATCTTGCCTGTACTTAACCTTGGTGCAACACCAAACTATTAGCAGAAGGACACAAATCTGCAAGTTCGCAAACATTGCAAGCCGGATTTCTCGCATTACAAACTGCCCTGCCGTGATAAACCAACCGAATTGACCAATTTTCCCAATCCGGCTGCGGCAACAATACCATCAAATCGCGCTCGATCCTTATAGGATCGGTATGTTCGGTCAATCCCAACCGCTGAGTCAAACGTTTGACGTGAGTGTCTACGGTCACGCCCATATTAATACCAAAAGCGTGGGCGAGAACGACATTAGCCGTTTTGCGGGCAACTCCGGGCAATTCTAGCAGCAGTTCCATCCGCTGCGGTACTTGATTGTTGAATTTATTGACGATCGCCTGACAAGCACCTTTAATGTTTTTAGACTTATTGCGGTAGAAACCAGTCGATCGCACCAGACTTTCCAATTCTTCTAAATCAGCATTTGCCAAAGCCACCGCATCGGGAAAACGCTTAAACAAAGCCGGCGTTACCAAATTTACTCGCTCGTCCGTACACTGAGCCGAGAGAATCGTCGCCACCAGCAACTGCACGGGAGTTTCGTAGTTGAGAGTGCAAGGAGCTTCTGGATAGAGGCGTTTGAGGCGAATCAGAATTTCGAGCGATCGTTTTTTTAAACTTAACTTTTTAGTCATCAGTCATCAGTCATTAGTCATCAGTCATTAGCCATTAGCCATTAGTGATTTACAAAATATTGGGGTCGATTCCCATGGAGCGGAGTCGAGCTTCTAAAGCTTCCGATCGCGCTCTTTCTTGTTCCAGCAAAGTTTCTGCTTGTTCGGCCCTTTGGCGTTCTTGTTCTGCCCTTTGCTGTTCTTGTTCTGCCCTTTGCTGTTCTTGTTCTGCTCTTAATTCTGCTTGCTCTCGCAGTTGAGCGAGTTCCACAAAACTTACAAATGGCGCTCCGTTAGGTCCGAATATTTGCAGTGCGGTTTCTGATAGTTGAAACCGCACTCCTAGTCGGGGACTTACCCAACCGTCCGCTAATTCTACAGCTTCTAATTCTTGGTCTCGACGCTGCCATATAGTTAAATCCACTTGTTCCGGGTTGTACAAGTAATATTCTTCCACGCCGTAGCGTTCGTAAAATTTGAATTTTTGAATCATCGGAGTTAGACGGTTTCCCGGCGACAAAATTTCAAACACGACTTGCGGCGGAATGTTATCTTCGTTCCACTGTTGGTAGGAACCTCGATATCTTTTCGGTCTGCCAAATGCTACCAGCACATCTGGTGCTTGAGCAAGTTTATTATTTCCTTCTACTGGATACCACAGTAAGTTACCCGCCACAAAAACATCAGCAACGCTCGCAAACAAAAGTTCTAAATTTTCTTTAATCCAGACTATTAATCGAAACTGTTCGGTATTATCTGACATGGGTTCTCCGTTGTCATCTGGGTAGACTATTTTTGATTTTTCCGGAGATTGCAGTTGTGTAATCATTGCTTTTTTTACCAAATTTCATGAGCGAATGTTAGTCATTATTCAAAAGTGCTGTAATGACTAATGACAGTTAATTTTTAACTGTTGACTAATCTTATTGGTTATTAGTGGCAACCAACAAATAACCAATAACCAATAACCAATAATCAATAATCAATAATCAATAACAACCAACTACTGACTACTGACTACTGACTACTGACTATTGTTGCCGAAGATTGCCCATCAAATCGAACCCAGCCAAATTAGCAGTATCGCGAATAATCAAGAAAATTCCCAAACCCAGCAACAGCATCAAACCAGTCTGCATAACATTTTCCTGAATGCGGTTCGGCAGAGGCTTGCCCCGCAGTCCTTCTATCAAGAGAAAAGCTAGCTGACCGCCATCTAAAGCAGGTAAAGGCAAGATATTAATCACAGCCAAATTGATGCTAATTAGCACAGCATACTGAAACAAACTCGCAGCATCCGATTTGGCAATTCCTGCACCAATAGCCACAATCGCTACAGGCCCTGAGAGCTTGTCGGCAGTCTGGCTGAAATTGCTAAGTAACTGCCCGAAACCTTGAACCGTCAGCACCACAATCCGCTCAAATTCTTTGGCTGCCTTGCTAAACGCCTCTACAATTCCGGCCCTCTGCCGCACGACAGTGCCGTTAGAAGTTAGCTGCACGCCAATGCGACCTTTGCCGTCGGGCGACAGTTCAGGAGTTACTGTCACCACAAATTTTTGTTCTTGGCGCTGAATTTCCAACGCTAGGGGTTGGTTGGGATGATCTTGGATTGCTGTGACCAATAATTTGATTGCTTCGCGGGAAGCGCCCAATTCCTTGCCGTCAACAGACAAAACAACGTCACCCGATCGAATTCCCGCTTGTTTGGCGGCCGAACTGACTTCCGCGGCGACTTCCGGGACTTTAACTCCCGGTAGGTAGTTCATTTCTGCACTGCCGACAGTGCCAAATTGCAGCACCAACAGGAAGTAAGCAAAAATCAAGTTGGCAATTACCCCTGCACTAATGACGATCGCCCGATCGAGCACGGGGCGATTTTTGAGCAAATTCGGGTCATTTGGGGGAATTGTACTGTCTGGATCGTCGTCCGGAAAACCCACGAAACCTCCCAGGGGAAAGGCGCGGAGGGCGTATTCAGTTTCCGGGCCTTGGTACTTCCACAGGATGGGCCCGAAACCGATGGAGAAGCGGTTGACGTGGATGTGTTGAAGTCTCGCCGCCATGAAGTGGCCGAGTTCGTGAACGACAATCAAGATACCTAAAACTGCGATCGCTGCCAAAACTGACATGAAGGATTCCACTAACACTTTTATTTGACTTTGACTTATTTTAATATCTTTTTAATATCGGCGGCTTCGGAGCGGCAATTTTCAGTCAAACTGGAAGATGGTGTTTTTGTCGGAAGTCCGGGGCGCTGCGATGACCCGAGGCTGCCAAACCGATCGCGCGATCGTACCTGAGTTTACCTCTAAAACCAATTCCCTATTACAAATTATCCATTACCAATTCTCAGTTACCCATTGCCAATTATGAAAGACACTTCTTTGAATATTATCGCTATTTCTATCTTTGCCATCACCGTTTCAATATTGTTAGGCCCCGCCTTCAACTTGCCAGAAGCCGTACCTGCGATCGCCACTTTTTGCCTGTTGGGGCTAGCCACCCTCGACAGTTTCCAGTGGCAAGGTCAAGGCGGTACCATTTTATTAGATTGGCTGGGAGGAACTTCCAAACAAAAGCGCGATCGTATCCTTCACCACGAAGCCGGACACTTCCTAGTCGCCCACCTGTTAGGAATTCCCGTAACCAGCTACGCCCTCAACGCTTGGGAAGCTTTCAAACAAGGCCAAACAGCCCAAGGCGGCGTCCGATTTGAAGACGAACAATTAGCATCTCAACTGCAAAACGGCACTCTTTCCTCCCAACTTTTAGACCAATACTGCACCGTGTGGATGGCCGGAATAGTCGCAGAAAAAATTGTTTACGGCAGCGCACAAGGAGGAGCAGAAGACCGCACCAAAATTAGCGCAATTTTAACACAACTGGGCCGTCCCAGTTCCGAAATTCAACTCAAACAAAACTGGGGTTTGCTGCGAGCAAAAAACCTGATCGAAAGCCACCAATCAGCTTACGAAGCCCTAGTCGCAGCAATGGAAAAAAGAGCAACTGTTGCTGAGTGCTGCGACACGATCCAGCAAAATTTGTAGGACAAAACTTAGGCACTCTCGCCTTCCTAAACCCTGTTTCTTTGTATATGTGTTACTACCACCCATATTTTCCGTAGAAACCGGGTTTAAGAGTCTAAATTTTATAGGATTAAAAATTAATGTCAGAACCAAAAAATTTTGCAACAACACTGCAAACCGCGAACCAAAATCCAGAAAAATTGCTGTGGCTGTTCGGTTTCCGCATTGACCCCGAAACCGAAATACCGAATCTATATACTCTAATTGTCTATGGAGAACAAGAGCCTCCTTTAGTAGCCGGCGGTCAACTTCTATTTTTTAACCGTCCAGAATTAGCGATTAACGCTCTCCAATTGTGCGATATAGATGTCAGCGAACTGAAAAATTCACCAACAAAAATAGACGCTATTTGTGACATAGCAGAAACGCTTTACTTGCTCGATGCCGAAGATTTTGACGAGTCAGCTACTATCCTCAACTGCTTGAACCCGCTTTTAGATTTAGTGAAAGCTACTTTAATACCGATGCCAACTGAATACAAGCGCATACTTTATCATTTTGCAGACCATTTGAATATTGAGGAAGAGTTTGCAAGTTTTTTAGATGAAGAAGATATTCAGCGATCGGAGATTGTCAATGCTATTTTGTGGTGTGTGGGAGCAATTACAGCAAAATCTAGATTGTTGACCGAGTAATTTTAGATTTGAGATTTGAGATTTGGGATTTTAGATTTGGGGTTTGGGATTTAAAGTAGTCCGGGACTACACCAAATAAATCGGGTTTTTTACCAGTGTTAAAGTCTCAAATCCAGTATTTTGATAAAAAACCCGGTTTCTGCCTTTAGGATAATAGATAATGTCGCCAAACGAATTTGTGCCATGACTGTAACAGATTTACGCTTGTGGACTGTAGACGAATACCGCAGCATGACCGAAACTGGCATTCTCAATCCCGATGAACGAGTCGAATTAATTGACGGGCAAATTATCTCAAAAAGTGCAAAAAATCCTCGCCACGCAGCAACTAATCTTTGTGCAGCCGACTATCTAAGAAGTCTGCTGACAGGACTTGCTTTAATTCGCATTCAAGACCCGATCGCTCTAAGTTATAATTCAGAACCAGAACCGGATATTGCTGCAGTGCAAATCGACCCCCGGCGGTACCAAGATTTTCATCCCGCACCCGACAATATTTTCTTATTAATAGAAATAGCTGATACCACTTTAGAAACAGACCGCAGGCGGAAAGCACCGGCCTATGCTAAGGCGGGAATTCCTGATTATTGGATACTTGATGTTAACACGCGGCAAGTTTATGTTTTTCGCGAACCGATGGGTGGAAATTACAGGCAAGAAACAGTATTTAATGAAGATGTAATTTTGTCAATGCTGGCATTTCCCGAAATAGAAGTTCAGATTTCGCAACTGTTTCCTTAAGTCTGTGGGCGGCTGGTTTATCGATATCTTTAGCTGCAGATCGATATTTCGGGTACAACCCGCCCCTTGTATGGTGCGTAGCTGCTAGATTTTCGACATTGGAAAGTAGATTATCTGTGGCGGCGCACCCTACGGTATCTACGGGTATTGTGTATATTGATGTCGCTGGAATTACCACAACGTTGTAGATACTGTCTTGAGCTGTCAAGGGGTAGCAGTCAAATAATTGGGGTCGAAAGGCTTTTGGGATTTTAAAATCCCAAAAGCTAAATGCACTAACTTTTGCATCAAAGCACCAATCACCTGCATTTTGACTTTACCGCGCCTCAATAATCGTTCGCTCATAGCTTTGAGTAACGGGTTGTGACGCATCGCTACTACTGCTGGCATATACAGCGCCTTTTTTCGTCGGACATTACCGGTACAGGACAAACGAGTTTTGCCTTTAACCGAAGTCCCAGAACTCCGTTCACAGGGAGTTAAACCCGCGTAAGCAGCTAATTGACGGGCATTTTCGTAATCGGAAATCTCACGAATTTCAGCTAACAATACCGAGGCCGTCTGTTCACCAGTTCCGGGAATTGAGCTCAAGAGGTCACGCTGTTGTTTTAAATGTGGATGTTGGTCAAAATGGTCACTAATCAGTTTTTTTATCAGTTTTTGTTGCTCTTTTAGATACTCTAAGTGTGCAAGGGTAAGGCCAGCAACAGTTGGCGTAGCTGTTTCCAGACGGTTCTGCTCTTGATTTGCCATTTCGCTCACGGATTCTAGCCGTCGCAACAGGGCTTGTAGTTCTTTAACGGACGGTGCGGTTGGTGTCCATAGAGAGGGTTTCATTGCCGCACAAAAACGAGCAATTAATGCCGCATCTACCGAGTCTGTTTTAGTTCGTAGGAGTTCGCTTTTAGCAAACCCTTTAATCCTAGCTGGATTCACAATACTAACCTGAAAGCCCGCCCCATAGAGGAATTCGGCTAAGGCTTCACGCCAAAATGCTAGTGGCTTCCATACAAGCGTGGAGTCCCACTACATTTTGTTGTTTCAGCCAGTTATATAAACTCTCAAACCCTTGAATATTGTTCGTAAATTTTTGGGGTTTAGTTGCACGACATTCTCTCAGTAATGAGACATGAAAGTCTCTTTTACTGATGTCTATACCTAAGACTGTTGATGTCATTGTTTGCTCCAGATGTACTCCGATTTATGAAAGAACCGACAGGCAATTGAATACTAACCTTGTCAATGCAGGCTTTCCCGATCGCAAGAGCGAGAGCCTAAGATACTGTCCAGCTTAAAGTGTGCCTGTCATCAGTAATGGGAGCTTATCTACGCAACAGACTTGCCAAAGTCACTCGGGGCGGGCCAACTTCACCGATTTCTGATGTCCTTAAACAAGACTTTCTGCTGAAACTTGCACTCTTGCGCTACATTTTTCTTGTTTCTGTAGATTTACGCCTACTTGATATAGCTTTCGCCTACTTATCGGTACGATCGCCCACTTGTCGGGAAAGAGCGCCACATTGATCTGGCGATCGCCTGCTTGACGGTACGAGCGCTAGACCAACTCTTTTAAGATACAAGGGGCTGGTTCACAAACTATACATAACAATGACCGACAATTCATATAAACCCGCCCCCACCCCACCGTAAATCTGAACGTACATTTGGCTTGGAAAGTTGGGTAGGGGCGGGTTTTTGAGATTGTTTGTTTTGGGGCGATTATTGTTAGTGAACCCGCCCCTTGCAAGCTCCAACTAACGCCTAAGCAGTCCATCAAAATTGATGCAACCCTTCAGGCGTTCGCGAGTGCTTGTGAATACGTGACTCAAACTGTGCCGCCAACTCTGACAAATGAATTGGCGATGCAATCCTTGGTAGATCGCGATGTCAGAGATATGTTTGGACTTTCGGCGCAGTTGACAATTCATGCTATTAGACGGGTTTCTGGTAACAGAAAAACAGCTAAAAAAGATGGGAAGCCAGTCATCCGCTTTGCTCCTACTAGCGTCACTTACGATACCCGTATCTTTTGTTTTAGGGAAAAAGATTGGACAGTAAGTTTGACTACTACTGGTGGTAGGGAACGATTTGTACTGGCTATCGGAAACTACCAACTTGGATTGCTCAAAGGTCAAAACCCCAAGACTGCTACTTTGTGCAAACG